>JAKUNJ010000007.1:45590-127975 GCA_022451965.1 Dehalococcoidia bacterium
GTTTTGATGGCTCTTGGTGTTTTCATACTTTGGTTTGGTTGGTTTGGATTTAATGCTGGTTCAACAGTTTCTGGAAACGATGGATCAATAGCAGTAATTTTCATAACTACAAACTTAGCTGCAGCTGCTGGAGCAGTTGGTGCCATGGTTCTTTCATATGCAATTTGGAAGAGATTTGATGTGTATATGACACTTAATGGAGTAATTGCAGGTTTAGTTGCTATTACTGCAGGTTGTGCAAATATGGGCCCTGGAATGGCACTAATAACAGGACTAATTGGTGGTTTTGTTGTTGTAGGTTCCGCAGTCTTCCTTGAAAATGTTCTAAAAGTTGATGATCCAGTTGGTGCGATTGCAGCACATGGATTTACAGGAGCTTGGGGAACATTAGCTGTAGGCTTATTTGCCCAAGAAGAATTTGGCGGAATTAATGGATTATTATTCGGAGGTGGTGCCGGACAACTTGGAGCTCAATTTGTCGGTGTGATTGCAGCCTTCGTATTTGTTTTTGGAACTTCATTTGTGGTATTCAAACTGATTGATCTAACTATCGGTATGAGAGCATCAGATGAAGAGCAAGAAATCGGACTTGATGTTACTGAACATAGTGCATCAGGATATCCAGATTTCACAAACGTTACTCAAAAATAAATTTTTACCTTATAACTGGCTCCCTAATCCCTCTGGGGAGCCAGAATTTTAGCTAAGAAGGATTTTGAATATGCTTAAGGTCAAAGAAGAAATATATGAGATTTCTTACAATAATGAAGTTATAGATTTAACTCCAAAAGAGTATGAACTCTTAAAAACACTTATATATCAATCACATAAAGTTCTTAGTAAATCTGAAATTACTGAGCAAATTTGGCCAAATAAAACTCCCAAATCTAGAGTTGTTGATACATATGTATCTCGAATTAGAAAAAAATTAAAGAGATTCGGGCACCCTGGAATAATGGTTCAAAGTAAAAGAGGATATAGGCTTATCTAAATGCCAGCAAATAATATCCTAAAATCTTGATTTATAATTATAAATAAAAAAATTTTAGATTAGATAAAATTTACCTAAAGTTCTCTCATTGAACTCAATTTCCAGTTACAATTTACCTTAAGATGCGATAGATTCTAAAATAATATAATCGTTTTATTAACTTTTTTATTCGGTTTAATATGGAGAATTTTAATGAACAAAAATGAATTAAAAAAAGTTGCAAATTTTATGGTATCTCCTAGAAAAGGAATATTAGCAGCTGATGAAAGCACAGGAACCATAAAAAAAAGGTTTGACTCTATAAAGCTAGATTCTACTGAAGAAAATAGAAGAGACTGGAGACAGCTTCTTTTTCAAACAAGGTCAATATCCGACTACATAAGCGGAGTTATACTTTTTGACGAAACTCTGAGACAAAATACTTCTGATGGTCAATCTATTGTTGAACTACTAAATGAAAATGAAATAGTACCAGGCATTAAAGTTGATAAATCTACACATCAACTAGCAGGTTTCCCTGGAGAAGTGATCACTGAAGGATTAGATGGATTACGTGACAGACTTCAAGAGTATTACGATATCGGAGCTAGATTTACTAAATGGAGAGCAGTCATTAATATTAGTGATATCCTACCCAGTAAATATGCAATAAATGTTAATTCTTACCTTCTAGCAATGTACGCATCTTTAAGTCAGGAAATAGGATTAGTGCCTATAGTTGAACCGGAAGTTTTAATGGATGGTGATCATACAATAGATAAATGTTCTGAAGTTACTGATATTACTTTGTCTAAAGTTTTTCAACATCTCAATGAAGCTGATGTTTATTTACCAGGTATTATACTGAAGCCAAATATGATTTTATCAGGGAAAGATTCCAAGAATAGAGCTAAACCAGAATCTGTTGCAAATTATACTATTGATGTATTAAATAAAAATGTGCCTTCTGAAGTTCCAGGTATAGCCTTTCTATCTGGGGGGCAAGAAGATCAAGAATCCATTGATAACTTGAACTCTATAAATTTATTAGCAAAAATTAAAAAATCCCCATGGCAACTAACTTATTCTTATGGAAGAGGATTACAATCTGCTCCATTAAGAATTTGGAATGGGAAAAAAGAAAATATAGCTATGGCTCAAAAAGAATTTGAAAAAAGAGGGATTTCTGCTTCAAAAGCGAGTCAAGGGATTTATTAATTATGGATTTTAAAAAATTATTAAGTAATACCGATAATAACTTAATTACTCATAGAAGAATACTTCATTCAATTCCTGAATTAGGATTTGAAGAATATAAAACTTCACAATATATCCAAGATGAGCTAGAAAAATTAGGAATTCCTTTCAAAACTGATTATGGGAAAACTGGAGTAGTTGGCATAATTAAGGGAGGATTAGGAGGAGGAAGATCCATAATGATAAGAGCGGATATAGATGGATTACCCTTAACTGAAGAAACTGGACTAGATTTTGCTTCTAAAAATGGAGCTATGCATGCCTGTGGTCATGATGGACATGTATCTATTCTTTTAGAAACTGCTAGAATTTTAAATTCTCTAAAAGATTCACTTAAAGGTGAAATAATTCTGTGCTTTCAACCTGCAGAAGAAATTGTTCAAGGCGCACTGGCTATGATTAATGATGGTTTATTTGACGATTATCATCCAGAAAGAGTTATTGGACTTCATATTTGGAACCAATTACCTTCGGGATTTGTAGGGGTTAATGATTCAGCTGTTTTTGCTTCTGCAGATGCTTTTTCATTAGAAGTTAAGGGTAGAGGAGGCCATGGAGCGCTACCTCATCTTAACATAGATCCAATTGTAGCGGCATCTCATATTATTTCTAATGCCCAGACTATTGTAAGTAGGGAAATATCCCCTCAAGATCCAGGAGTATTAACTTTTGGAAAAATTGAATCAGGATTTGCTCCTAATATTATTCCTGATACAGTGAATATAGAAGGAACAATTAGAGCATATTCACAAGAAGTTCGAGAAAAAATTTACTCATCATTGGATAGAATTAGTAAGTTGAGTGCAGAATCTATGAGATCTACAGCAAGCACAGAAATCATGTATGGAGCCGGTCCAGTCGTAAACGAACAAGAAGTAGCATCATGGGTCAGAGATAAGGCTAGAGAAGTCTTGGATGATTCATTAGTTGGACCAACTGAACCTGTAAGTGTTGGTGATGATATGGCTGAATTTTTACAGAGAATTCCAGGGGTATATTTTCTTTTAGGTGCAAGTGTAGGTAATAAATATCCACACCATAATACTAAATTTGATTTTGATGAAAAAGCTATGATTAATGGTGTAAAAGTTTTTTTATCTTGCACCCTAGATTTCTTAAATAACTAGACTACCGGAGATGTTCCTCCATCAACATTAATAGCTGTTCCTGTTACATAACTAGCTTTAGATGATGACAAGAAACAAATAACATTACCTACTTCTATAGCTTCACCAACTCTTCCCATTGGCACATTTTTTCCCATAACTTCCCAGTGATCTTCTAGTGTGTAATCAGGCTTTTCCTTCTGAATATTTTCTACTCTAGTTCTGTGTTGACCAGATTTTAGTAGTCCAACACAAACAGTATTAACTCTTATATTTTGGGCTGCATATTCTTTAGACCATGCTTTTGTTAGAGAAATTCCTGCAGCTCTAGATAGAGAGGTAGGTTGACTTCCTCCTGCTGTTGCTTTTCCACCAGGTGTTGTTATATTGATAATACTTCCTGATCTATTGGATTTCATATCATCTATGACTGCTCTGGCACAAAATATTGCTCCATAAACTTTTAAGTTAAGATCTTCAGTTAATTGTTCATTTGTCATTTCCTCAAGCGGAGAAGCAGATGACGTCCCAGCGTTATTAACTAGAATATCAATTTTTCCAAATTCATCTTTTACTTTATTTATTGAGCTTATAACTGAAGATTCTTCTCTTACGTCTGTAGATATTGCTAATACTTTACCCTTAGCATCTCTTTTGATCTCTGTAACAGCGTTATCAAGTTTTTCTTGAGTTCTTGCAAGAATTGCTACATTGGCCCCTTCTTTAGATAATGAGATTGCAGCAGCTAAACCAATACCGTCACTTCCTCCCGTAATTATTGCATTTTTGCCATTTAATCCAAGGTCCATATTTTTGTCCTTTCAGTTATAATTTAGTTAATTCTTAAGAATATATATTAACAGGAATTTTCTTTGAAGCCTCTAAAAGTAAATAAAAGAATTATTCTAGGACCTGGTCCATCATCTGCTAATCCAGATGTCTTAAAATCTATGTCTAATCCAATACTTGGATATCTAGATCCAGATTTTTTTAAAATATTAGATGATGTAAGAGTCAGTCTTAAGGATCTTTACAGGACTAAAGATCATGCATTTGCTTTAAGTGGATCAGGATCTTCCGGAATGGAAGCTGGTCTAACTTGTTTAGCAGAAAGAGGTGATAAAGTTATAATTTGTGCTTATGGATATTTTTGTGAGAGACAAATTTTGATGGCAGAAAGACTTGGTTTAGAAATAATTCCTATAAGAACCGAATGGGGTAAACAAATGGACCCTTCACTTCTAGAAGACGCTCTAAAAGAAAATCCTGATACTAAACTTGTAGTTGCTACACATGCTGAAACGAGTACAGGAGTTTTGCAAAATATAGAAGAGTTAGGAAATATAGTTTCTAAAACTGACGCTTTATTTATGATTGATTGCGTTACTTCAATAGCAGGAACAGAAATTCTTTTTGATGATTGGAATTTAGATTTTGCATATTCAGGATCGCAAAAATGCCTTGCCTCTCCTCCAGGATTGTCTCCATGTGCTATGTCTGAAAAGGCATATCAATATATAAAAAACAGAAAGGCAAAGCCATCATCATGGTATCTAGATTTATCTTTGGTAAATGATTATTGGGATAAAGATCATATACCTCAATATACGGTTGCAGTGAGCTCAATCTATGCTCTTTATGAATCTCTCAGACTTCTTGAGGAAGAAGGTTTAGAAAATAGATGGAATAGGCATAAAGTTAATGCTGAAAAACTAAGAGCAGGTTTGACTGAAATTGAACTTAATTTACCTATATCTCCAAACGATAGATTAGATCAATTAACCGTAGTTACTAAACCTGACCACATAGATGACGTTGAATTCAGAAATAAACTAATTTATGACTACAATATTGAAATAGGTAGAGGGCTTGGAGACTTTTCAGGGAAAGTATTCAGAATTGGTCTAATGGGAGAATCTTGTAAGTCTGAGTATGTTGACCAAATATTAGAAGTTTTTAGAAAAGAAATTTAATTATTATATCTAAACCTCAGGTTATTCATTCCAAGCTCACTTATGTTTTTACAACCCATAAGTTTCATATCCCTCTCTAGAGCAGTTTTATATAATCCCAAGGCTTTCTCAACACCAGCCTGACCAGCTGCAGCAAGGGCATAAAGATATAATCTACCACCAGCAACGGCCTTTGCTCCCATAGATAATGCCTTGAGCATATGCGTTGATCTTTGTATTCCGCCTTCACAAATTACATCAATTTTATCTCCAACAGCATCCATTATTTCAGCAAGTTGATCGAAGTTAGATCTCTGTCCATCAAGTTGTCTGCCTCCATGATTAGATATGATTATTCCTGTACATCCTATATCGATGGCTCTTTTTGCATCTTCAACAGACATAACTCCTTTTAGGGCAAAATGACCACCCCAATCTGAAGAAAGTTTTTCCGCATCATTCCAATCCATGGATTGATCTAGCATGGTTGAAAAGTATTGTCCAATAGAAGTGGATACATTAGATAATTCACTTACGCTGTCTTTTAGAAGTGGTAACTCGAATTTTTCTCTAAGAACATAGTTCAATCCCCACTTAGGTTTTGAAATAAAACTATACAAGCTTCCTAAAGTTAATTTTGGAGGAGAAGTAAATCCGGTTTTTAGATCTCTTTCTCTATTTCCTGAAGTTATTGTATCGACTGTAAGAGCTAAAACATCGAATGATGATTCCTTAACTCTATCTAAAACAGCATCATTTATTCCATGATCTTTATGATAGTAAAACTGAAACATTTTTGGAGTATTTATTTTACTTAATTCCTCTATTGGTACAGTACCAATCGTAGAAAGCCCAAACATTGTTCCAAATTTTTCAGCTGCTTTTGCTACAGCTCTCTCTCCTTGATGATGAAATAATCTTTGAAGAGCGGTAGGAGAACAGTAAAAAGGTAAATCTAATTTCTTTCCAAAAATAGTTGTAGATAAGTCTATATCTTCAACTCCACGAAGAACATTTGGAACAAGATCTACATCTTCATATGAACTAGTATTTCTTCTATATGTTGTTTCATCTTCAGCAGCTCCATCAATATAGTGAAATATTGGAGATGGAAGGTTTTTTTTAGCTAACTTTCTAAAGTCATGAAAGTTATTACAATGTTTAAGTTTCATATTAGATATTTAAATTTTTTACACTAATAGTTAATCTTACATTCTTTAAATAAAGTCATCATCTTTTTCTTTGCTTAAATCGTTCATTTCCTCCATAATTTTAATAAGGATTTATAATGAAAAAATATTCTCTGAATTGTTCTATTTGTGATGTTAGACAATCTAATAACTCAATTTCTAATATTTTTTGTGACTGCAACCGTAAAGCTTTACTTTATTGTGAAGATATTTCAATTAATAATATAAATCCTATTGAATCTATAAAGAATTCTAAAAATTTAATCTCACTTGGGGAGGGAAATACGCCATTAGTTAAGTTAGAAAAAATTGGTGAAAAACTAGGCCTAAATAAATTATTTGCTAAGCTTGAATTTATGTCTCCAACAGGTTCATTTAAGGATAGAGGTAGTGCCTTAGTTGTGAGTGTTGCTAAAAGAGAAAAAGTTAAAGAATTTGTGGAGGATTCTTCTGGAAATGCTGGTGCATCTCTATCTGCTTATGCTGCTGCGGCAAATATAAAAGCTCATATCTTTGTTCCGGATACTGCAGGAAAGGGTAAACTCGATCAAATATCTATTTTTGGAGCAAAATTACACAAAATATCAGGACCAAGGGAAAATTCTACTATTGAAGCAAAGAAATTCTCTGAAAAAAATGATATTCCATATATATCTCATAATTTATCGCCATATTTTTCTGAAGGTATGAAAAGCTTTGCTTATGAAATTTATAATGAGATCAAAGAAATAGATCATATAATTTTTCCAACAGGAAATGGATCTCTACTTCTAGGTACCTGGAGAGGTTATAAAGACATTATGAAATCTAATAAAACTATCCTTCCTAAATTACATGTAGCTCAGTCTAAGAATATTGAACCAATAGTAGCTAAATTAAATAGCAAAAAATGGAAATTTGATATACACAAAAAAACTCTCGCTTCTGGAATATCTGTTTCTAACCCTCCAAGAATTAATGAGATTATTCAAGCTGTAAAATCTTCTGCAGGTGAAGGGGTTTCATCTACTGATGAAGAAGCTCTTATTTGGCATGATATATTGGCAAAAGAAGAAGGGATTTTTAGTGAAATAACGTGTGCTTTTGTTTTTCCTGCATTAGAAAAACTAATAAGAAACAAAAAAATTAAAAAGGATGAAACTGTTCTTCTACCAATCACTGGATCTGGATTAAAAGAACCTATTTTATAGATTCAAAAGCTTTCTTGAATCCCTCTATTGATCCTTCGAGTACCCAATCATCAACACTATAAGATATTCTAAAGTATCCTTCAAGACCAAATCCTCTACCAGGAACTGTAAGAACTTTTGAATTTTGAAGTATATTTACAAATCTACTATCATCCTCAATTGGTGATTTGGGAAAAAGATAAAAAGCCCCATCTGGCTTTACACATTCATATCCAATCTTTATTAGCTCATTATATATAAAATCTCTTTTTTGCTTATAAACATTTATATCTACAGATTCTTCTTGAATATCCTCTATAGATTTTTGCATAATTGCTGTTGCATTTACATGCCCTAAGGTTCTTAAAGAAAATACTAATGCATCATAAAGTACTTTTTTATCCTTATCCTTTGGAGATAAGGCTATGTACCCAATTCTTTCTCCTGCTAGCCCTAAATCTTTAGAATGAGATGTGACTACAATTGATCTATCGTGATGAGGAAAAACAAAAGGATATTTTTTATTATCAAATATGATTTTTCTGTATGGTTCATCAGATATAAGATAAATTTCAGTATCTAGCTCTTTTTCTTTTGAAGATAGTATTTCACCGATTTTCTCTATAATTTTTCTTGGATACAAAACGCCAGTTGGGTTATTTGGTGAATTTATTATTATACCTTTAGTATTTTTTGTAATCCTTTCACTTAAATCAGACAAGTCAGGGAAGAAATTTCTATCAGTTTTAGCAAGGACTGGTATTCCATTATGATTTTTAATATAGAATAAATATTCAACAAAGAAAGGACTAAAAACTATAATTTCATCATTTGGATTTAATATAGATTTTAAAATTGCATTTAATCCACCTGCTGCACCTGTAGTTATGATAAGTTCTTCAGCTGTTATAGGAAAATTAGATTCTTTTGCTAAGGAATTAGCCACTTTTTCTCTTGTAGATAGAAATCCCTGATTTGGCATATATCTGTGAAGCCCTTTTTCATCTGAATTAGACAGTTCAATTAATTTTCTTTTGAATTTTTCAGGAGGCTCTAGTAATGGATTTCCTAAAGATAAATCGAAGATATTTTTTTCACCAAATTGCTTCTTTAATTCGATTCCTTCCTCAAACATTTTTCTTATCCAGCTAGATTGTTCTAGCACATCAAGAATTGCTTTAGATATAATCATTTTTTTCTTTCCACTCGTTTATCTTTAATAACTAAAGTTTCAAAAAATATATCATACCATGCTCTATTTTTTTCATCTTTAATTATCCATAGAATACCAATTAGTAGAGGAATAGAGGAGAAAATTTTTCCTCCAATTTCTCTTGCAAATGCTGCTCCAATTCCTATCTTATTTCCTTCTGGATTAACTACTGATATTCTAAGGGCCCATTTCCCTATAGTTTTACCATACAAACCAGTTGGTATTACTAGATAAGAGAAACATACAATTATTATTATGTAATCAAAAATTTCTGTGCTAATAGAAAAAATATTTCTTCCTATAATATTGAATCCAAAATATAAAAGTAGAACATAAAATAGATCTACGATAAAAGCCATAAATCTTCTTCCTATTCCTGCAATTTTAAGTTCTTTTTTCATATCTAAAATTCCTCTAATCTTTTTATGGTATATAAATTTTGAAATTTCGAATATATTATTTACTTAATTATTTGTGTATCGGAGGGAAAAATTGTCTAGATTAAATAATAAAGTAGCAATAATAACAGGTGCAGGTTCAGGTATAGGTTTAGCAACAACTAAGATTTTTCTTGAAAATGGATGTAAAGTTATTTGTTCAGATAATAATGAAAAATCTTTAGAGAAAATAAACAAAGATTTTTCAAATTATAAAGGTGATTTTCTTACTCTTAAGGCAGATGTTTCTAAAAAATCAGAATGTAAGGATACTACAAAATTCACAGTTGATAATTTTGGGAAAATAGACATTTTGGTAAATAGTGCAGGAGTTAGCCAAAGACAGGCTCCTGATCAGAACTGGGACTATGAGAAAAAGTGGGATTTTGTGATGGATATCAACTTAAAGGGATCTATGATGATGTCTTATGAAAGTGTAGTTTATATGAAAGAAAACAAGGTAGGATCAATTATCAATTTAGCATCAATAATTGGAATGGTTGGATACAATGACATCTTAGAATTATCAGATGGATTTAATCCTTATCCACATTCAAAAGGTGGAGTAGTTCAATTATCTAGAGATATGGGTGTAAATCTTGCAAAATTTAATATTAGAGTGAATGCTATATGTCCTGGTTATGCTTATACAAATTTGACTACAGCCTTAACTAAAGATAAGGAGATGGAAAAAAAATTAATAGACCTTCATCCATTAGGAAGATTGGCCACAGGAGAAGACGTTGCTAAAGCAGCGTTATTTCTTGCTAGTGATGATTCCTCATTTATTACCGGAGTATTATTACCCGTGGATGGTGGATATACAGCTAAATAAAGGAGAAAAAATGTTAATTAGATTAGATACGCTAAGAGAAAGGCTTCATGGAGTTGTACTTAACAAAGGTGAACAGGGTTATGATATAGAAGGATTACAGGATCAACTTGATAATTTACAAGATAGTTATGATGAATTTGTAAATTTTACTAAAAAATTATTAAGTCTAAAAATTAGGCCTGATTGGTCTTATGTTGAACCAAGTTCTATAAATGATATTTTGAATGAAATGGATCCATCCAGACCTAAAGGTCAAATTAAAAAAGTTGATATAGAAGATAGTTCAAAAAGAGTAGAAGCAGCTTTTATAGCATCTTTATGCGGATGTATGTTAGGAAAGCCATTAGAGGCTATGTTTACAGGGCATGAAATTATGAAAGCTCTAAAAGAAATAAATCAATGGCCTATGACTGATTACATAACAAAAGAAATAGAAAATGTTTTACCTAGAGTTCATAGATCTTTTCCAGAAACAGCTAAAGAGTATATAAATTATGTAGCTCCAGATGATGATATTAATTACACAATTATGGGCATGTTGATTTTAGAAAAATTTGGTTCAGATTTTACACATGAAAATATGAAAGAACTTTGGATTCATCATTTGCCAATAGGAACAACTTTTGGGCCTGAAAATACAAAGTTATTAAAGTCAGGAATGGATTTAAAGATTGATGGAATGGATAGATCTACTTTTCTTGAAAAGGGCGGCAATGGGCCAAGAAATATTTTACCTTCTGAAAACTCAGAAGATTTAATTGATGTTTTTAATGATGTATTAAATCCTGGAGATGAATTATGTGGAGCAGCAATTAGAGCTGATGCTTATGGTTATGCTTATCCTGGAAACCCTGCAAAGGCTTCTGAACTAGCTTGGAGAGATGCTAGCTTTACCCATAATCGAACTGGTGTTTATGGAACTATGTTTATTGCAGCGGCTATTTCATGTGCTCAAATCATGGAAGATAGAGATGAAATAATTGAAACAGCTCTTAAGTTTGTGCCCCAAAAAAGTCGTTTTTATGAAAGAGTTTCAGTTTGTTTTAAAGATGTAAGAGAATCTAATTCTTGGGAAGAAGCATACGATAAAATAAGTGATAAATATGGAGAATATGGTCACTGCAGAATTTATCAAGAGATTGGTATGTTAATTAATACTTTGAACTTTGCTGAAGATGTTGGTCATGGAATTTGTATTCAAGTAAGTCAAGGTGCCGATACTGATAGTTTTGGAGCAACTTCAGGTTCTCTTCTGGGAGCATATTTTGGCCCAGGTTTTCTTGATGATAAATGGGTAGAACCATTTAATGATGATATTCATACAGGATTAGCATGGTTTTTTGAAAGGTCTATTTCTAAATTAGCAAAAAGAATGTCAAATCTTCCAAGAATGACAAATTCATTGAAGTAGCCTTGTTATTTATTTAATGGCACGCCCGGGAGGATTCGAACCCCCGACCTATTGGGTAGAAACCAATTGCTCTATCCAGCTGAGCTACGGGCGCATGACGACATATACTATTATAAAATTTAAATTTATCTATTGCCAATGCTTATTTTGGTTAGTGAAGCTTTTACTTCTTAAACTTTGCTGCTTCTTCAGATCCACCAGTAGCACTTCCTTTAGTATAAGAATGGGCTCCCATTCCTGCTAGATCTCCGTTTTCTACTATGAGATATTCATTTCTTATTTTTCTTCCCTCAAAAAAACATTCAAGTATTTCTCTTACTCCCGCAGCATATCTAGTTTGTGCAGACAAAGAAGTACCACTTGTATGTGGTGTCATACCATGATTAGGCATTTTTCTCCAAATATGATCATTAGGAGCAGGTTGAGGAAACCACACATCACCTGCGTACCCACTTATATGACCCGACTCTAATGCTCTGGCCATAGCTTCTCTATTTACTATTTTTCCTCTTGCAGTATTAATTACATATGCACCTTTCTTACATTTATTAATTAATTCATCGTCAAAAAGATTTTCTGTTTCAGAATGTAAAGGACAACTGATATTGATTACGTCACATACCTTGACTAAAGACTCAACTGTGTCGTGAAAAGTTAAGTTTAATTCTTTTTCTTTTTCTACAGGCAATCTGTGTCGATCGTTATAATGTAGATGAACATCAAATGGATACATTTTCCTTAAGACATCATAACCAATTCGTCCCGCAGCTATTGTTCCAACATGCATACCTTCGACATCATAAGATCTCTTAACTGCGTCAGCAATATGCCATCCACCATCATTAACAATTTTATGCTGATTATGATAATCTCTAACCATAGCTAATATCATCATTACTATATGCTCTGAAACGGACCTTGAATTACAATATGTAACTTCTACAACATCTACATTATTATCTATAGCAGCTTGTAAATCGACATGATCTGATCCAATCCCAGCTGTTATAGCCATTTTCAATTTTTTTGCAGACTCTATTCTTTCTTTTGTTAAATAGTATGGCCAGAAGGGTTGAGAAATTACTATGTCTGAATCAATTAATTCTTTATCAGCTACACAACCTTTAGCATCTTTATCAGATGTCACTACAAGTGTGTGTCCATTTTCTTCTAAGAATTTTCTCAAACCTAATTCTCCTGAAACACACCCTAGAAGTTCACCTCTCTTGAAATCTATAGTTTTTGGGTTTGGAAGAGACATTCCATCTGGATATTTATCGAGAATAGGGATTTCGTTTAATGGATATGATTTTGGCATACCATCTGTAGGATCGTCATATAAAACGCATAATATTTTCATAATATTTTCCTTATATTTATAATTTCTTTAAGATTTATATTTATATTATTAGAAATTTTTATTTTTGGTTATTGATTTTGTTTTATTTTGAAATACTTGAATAAAAAATATCCTATGATAACTATTATCAAAATTATAAGAATTGGAAATCCAAATCCTCCAACATAATTTTTTATTTCTGAATAGTTTTCTCCTAAATTATTCCCAATATAAACATAAATAAAAAGAGTTGGATATGAAGCTATGAAAGTATATGCTACGTATTTATAAAAATTAAGATTATATATACCCGAAATTACTGAAGTAATAGTTTTGGGTATAAAAGGGATCATTCTCGTTATAAAAATAAAATAAAATTGATTCTTTACAAAGAACTTTTCTTGTTTCATTAAGTCCTCTTCAGAGATAAATAAATATTTTCCATACTTAATTATGAATTTCCTTCCGACAGCTTTTGCCAAATAAAATTCAAACAAACACCCTATCGTAGAACCAATAGTTGCAATCAAAGATAATAAAAATACTTGAGAAATATTATCAGCAAGTATCCATCCCGCTAGAGGAAGAATAATTTCAGCTGGAACGGGTAGGGCAGTCGGATCTAAAATCATCAAAATAAAAACACCTAAATAATCTATAGTTTCTAAAACTTTAGTTATCCACTCGATTATTGAATTTTCTAAACTTAGGCTACCCATTTAAGCTCTTTAATTTATTGTTCTTATAAAAAGTATACAAAAATTAAAAAAGAGCCCTTAAATCAAAATCAAAATAAAAATAAAAAAAGTCATTACTTAATTAAAAAAACAAGACAACATATATGAATTACATGAATATCATATAATATTCAGATAATTATCAGAAAAATTTCGTTTTTTTGATAATTATTATTTGGCTAAAATAAGTTCAAATAATATAAAGTTTTGAACAAGTTCAAAACTAAAACAATAAAAGTATTGAATTAGTTTTGTACTTTTTCTTTGCTATGTTATAATCAAAATATGGCTAACGAATCAAAAAAAACATCTAAAATGTTAGGTGTTGAAAAGAAGTTCAAAAGAGAGCTCGAAAAAGTTATACCAGAACTAGTTAATGAGTTTGGTCTTACTGGTGCTGCTAAGCAGCTAGGCGTTGGTAAAGCAACCTTATCATATTGGATGCTAAAGCTTGGAATTCAATTTAGAAAAGTTGCTCTAGCTCCAGGGGAAAATATAGAAATTAAGAGATTATCTGATTAATAATTACTTTTTTTATATTTATTTTTCTTATTTACTACTTTATTCTTAAAATGAATTATAGAAAAAAACGAATTATACTCACAAAATGAATAAAAAATTTACTTTACTGTTTATTTTCACTTTATTTTCCGCACTACTTGTATCATGTAGAGAGGTTACTGTAGATCCTTCTCCTCCAGTTGTATTTCAACCTACGCCTGCAACATCTGAAAAACTCATGGCAGGAGCTGCTCCGGTTGTACAAGTAGTAATAGTAGGAAATCCTGCTGCTGGTGAAGAATGGTTTCTTACACAAGGCTGTAATGCTTGTCATTCTACTGGTGCAGAGAAATTGGTTGGTCCTGGTCAAAAAGGAGTTTATGCTAGATCTGGAGCAAGGCCTGGTTACGGATCAGCTGATGAATATATAGAAGCTTCGATAAGATATCCTGGGGAATATCTAGTTGAAGGCTACTCAAATCTTATGCCGGCAAGTTGGGAAGAGGCTGAAAAGCAAGATATTGCTGACGTAATTGCATATTTGAAAACTCTAGAATAATTTAGTTACAAGCCAACTTAATAAACAAAAAATCATCTCTTAGCTATTAGTGCTGCTTGATATCCAGCAGAGAAGCCAGCATCAATATTAACCACCGATATTCCAGGCGCACATGAGTTCAACATTGTAAGTAAAGCGGAATATCCTTTTTCTCCTGTTCCAAATCCTACAGATGTTGGAACAGCGATGACTGGTTTATTTACCAAACCAGCAACAACTGTGGGTAGCGCGCCTTCCATTCCAGCTACAACAACTATGCAATGGGCTTTTTTAATTTTTTCAATTTTACTTAAAATCCTGTGTATCCCTGTTACACCAACATCATTAATTATCTCAGTCTTTGCCCCCATCAATGAAGCTGTTATTTCTACTTCTTTAGCTATTGGTATATCTGAGGTACCCGCACTAACGACAGACACAATACCACTAGTATTTTTGATATTTTTAGATGACCAAATCATTTTTGCATTGGAATCGAATTTTGCTTCAGGAATTATCTTTATAACTTTTTCATAAGTTTCAATATTAGTTCTTGTAATTAGAAAAATACCAGAATTATCATATATTCTTTTAGCAATTTTAGAAGATTGATCTGGGGACTTTGTTTCTCCATAGATTACTTCGGGAAAACCTGTTCGTTTTTCTCTTTCATAATCAATTTCAGCGAATTCGATTGTATCATCTTTATTAGTCATTTATTTATTTTACATTATTAAAAAATTAAACTGATTATTATAAATCCCTTGTAAATTACGTTCTAGTTTTTATAATTTACATATTATTTAGTAAAAAATTGGAAGGCAACCTTATGAAGCTCAGCTGCATACAATCAAACTTAAGGAAAGGCTTAGCAATCGTTAGTAGGGCAGTAGCTACAAGATCAACTATTCCTGAAACTCAAAATGTACTCATTGCAACAGATAATGGAAGACTAAAATTAACCGCAACAAATTTAGAAATTGCTATAACTACATGGATTGGTGCTCAAATAGAAGAAGAAGGAGCAATAACTATACCTGCAAGAATGCTATCTGATTTCATAAACTCGCTTCCAGATAAGAAAGTTGATATTGAGATGGTACCTAATCCCATAGGATTAAAAATACATTGTGCAAATTTTGATGCTCAAATGAACGGTATTGATCCTGAAAGTTATCCTCCTATACCTAATATTACAGATGGCCCTAAAGTATCAATTTCCTCTTCAGATTTTAAGAGTTCTTTATCAAGAGTAAAATTTGCTGTGGCTTCAGATGAATCTAGGCCTGCTCTGACTGGAGTAAAAGTTGATATCAAAAATAATCAATTTACACTTGCTTCAGCTGATGGTTTTAGATTGGCTGTAGAAACTGGTAGTTGTGATTCTTCAGTAGAAGACGATATTTCTGTCATTGTTCCTGGAAGAACAATGAATGAAATTTTTTCATTACTAGGTTCTGATAACGGTATGTTGGATATGACTGTTACTGATCAAAAAAGTCAAGCACTTTTTAAGTTTGGAGATGTAGAAGTTGTTACTCAACTAATTCAAGGGAATTTTCCAGATTATGAAAGACTAATTCCTTCTGAAAAAGGTACTATTTGTAGAGTAAACAGACAAGAAATCATACAAGCCACAAGTGCTGCTTCAGTTTTTGCTAGAGATGGCAGTGGGATAATTAGAATGGTTTCTGAAAATATTGATGATGAAGGCTCTGTTAGGATTATGTCTCAAGCTGAAGAACTAGGATCAAATGAAGCTCGAATTAAAGCCGAAATTGAAGGAGAAGAAGCTAGAATAGCATTTAATTCTAAGTTCCTTGGAGAAATCTTAGGAGTTTTAGACGGAGATGAAATTGAAATCGAAACTATGAGTCCTTCATCTCCTGGAGTATTTAGGTCAGCGGCAAACTCCGGATATCTTCATATAATTATGCCTATGTTCGTACAATGGTAATAATTTATTATCAATGATCCTTTGGAAATGATAGAATTATAATGAGCCGACTACTAAGAATTATTTCTTAGTACAGGATATTTGGCCCTCTTATTAAAATATTTTCTCTAATCCACTTTAGATTATGTTTTTTGAGGGTCATTTTGTTTTTAATTGATATAATTTACAAGTGCTATTAATTATTTACGGAACTAATAACTAATAGCACATTTTTTATGAAAAAATATCTCTCAATATTTTAAACTAAATTTATGAGGTGAATTATAAGATGGAATTGATATATGCAGTAAAAGATGGATTTAAGAATTATACTAATACTAAAATTACAGCTACAAGATCTCAACTCTACTATTGGTTTTTATTCGCATTAATATCAATTACACTTTTTAACTTAATTGATATTGTTATTTTTGATTCAAATACATATAGCCAGTTATTCGAACTAAACGAACCCACAGGATGGTTAAGTAGAATATGGTTTTGGTCTATAGTTACCCCTTCAATAACAATTATTATAAGAAGGATAAAAGTTATGCCTAAGCCTATATGGAAACAAAGATCATTTGTAGATATTCTTACAATGGTAGTAATTTTGATGCTTATGTTACTAATACTCGCTTATTAGGTAAAAGATAAATAATCTTTGTGTTTGCAACCCACTTGGAGAAAATAGGAAATTACTTATGAAAATAATAAATATTGGAATACTAGGATTCGGAAATATTGGAAAAGAATTATTTGTATCTTTGACAGATAAAATTGCTTTGATAGAAGAGACGAGCGGTTATAAATTAAACATCTCTAAAGTTTTAGTTAAAGAAATCAACAAAAAAAGAGATATTGATATAAATAAAGAATTAATTACTAATGACCCAGAAGAAATAATAAGTAATAAAGATATATCTATAGTAATAGAATTGATGGGAGGAGCCGAAAACGCATATCCTTTTGTAAAAAAGGCATTGCAGTCAAAAAAATCTATTATAACTGCTAATAAAGATTTGATAGCTACTTATGGGACTGAACTATTTAGTTTGGCTAAAGAAAATAAAGTTTCTATATTTTTTGAAGCTGCTGTAGCGTCAGGAACTCCTATTATTTCAACATTGATGAGAGATTTATCAGCCACAAATATATCTTCTATCAGAGGAATAATTAATGGAACCAGTAACTTTATTTTATCTGAAATGGAAGAGAAGCAATCAGAATTTAAAGATGCCTTAAAATTAGCCCAAAATTTAGGATATGCTGAACCTGATCCATCAAATGACATCACAGGGCTTGATGCTTGTTATAAACTTGCTATCTTAACATCATTAGCATTTAATACTGAAATTACATTTGAAGATATTTTTGTTGAAGGAATAGAAACAATTGAAAAGGAAGATTTTGATTATGCTAAAGAATTAGGTTACACCATAAAATTACTAGGTATTACAGAAAATCAAGATAATAATTTATTATGTAGGGTCCATCCAGTATTACTAAGCTTGAAAGCGCCATTAGCAAAAATATTAGGTCCAAATAATGCTATTGAAATAAAAGATACAATGCTAGGAGAATTGATTATTCAAGGACCAGGAGCAGGTCCCTCCCCAACAGCTTCTGCAGTATTAAATGACCTAGTTTATCTGCTTAATAATCTGTCGAATTTGTCGGTAACTCTTCCAAAAATCTATAATAAAACGAAAATGGAGAATATAGATATTCTAAATTCTAAATTTTTCTTACGATTTGAGGTAATAGATCAACCTGGAGTTTTAGCAAAAATGTCTAACATTTTTGGTGAAGAAAAAATTTCAATTGCATCAGTTATTCAAAAAGAAAATAAATCTTTACAAAATGGTGCTGAATTAGTTTTTATGACTCATGAGTCATCTCAATCTTCAATTGATAAATCATTAAAAAAGTTGCATAGTCTTGATTGTGTAAATAAAGTAATCAATGTTCTAAGGGTTCAAGATTAAGATATGAATTCTTCTAATATTTTTTGTTCTATAGTTATTTTAATAAATACAAAGTATGAAAAAATATAGTTAATATTTAAATTCTTTCATTTTGTTATTTATTTCCTTGAGTTTTATCTAAGCTTGGGTACTATTTGAATAGTATGAATTAGAAAGATTATACTCACTTGAGGAATAGAAGGCTATATGTTTGTTCAATGGTAAAAAAGTCGATTTATTTCTGATTTTGTAACATTATAAAATAAAAAATTATGTTTTATTCAAAAGAAAAAAAATTAAATTTTAAAGATGTGCTTATAGTTCCAAAGTTATCAAAACTTAATTCAAGAAAAGATGTTTTTCTTGATACAAAAATAATTTTTCCTGTTTCAGGCATAAACTGGGAAGGAGTGCCAATAATGGCATCAAATATGGATTATGTTGGGACATTTGAAATGGGTTTAAGTCTGCAAAAATTTCATATGACTAATGCTGTTAGTAAGTTCTACAGTTTAGATGCTTGGATCAATTCTATAAATAAAGGACTAGATCTTAATTACAACTTTATGACATTTGGATTAGAAAAAGTTTCTAATGTTTATGAAATTATTTCATCAATATCTCAAAAAACTAATAAAAATCTTAGCGCTATTGTTTTTGATATTCCAAATGGGTACATTGAAAAATTTTCTTCACTTATAAAGGAAACAAGAAAGGAATTTCCAAAGTTAGGAATTATAGCTGGAAATGTTGTAACTCCTGAAGGAATTAAGCAACTTATGGATTCAGGAGCAGATGGAGTAAAAGTTGGAATTGGCTCAGGAGGAGTTTGTGACACAACTGAAACAACAGGTATAGGGTACCCTCAATTATCTGCAGTCATAGAATGTAGTGAAGAAATAAAGAATTACAATGGATTCGTTGTTTCAGATGGAGGAGTAAAAATTACTGGAGATATTTCAAAAGCTTTCGCAGCGGGTGCAGGATTTGTAATGTTGGGATCTCTGTTAGCTGCTCATAAAGAAAGCATGGCTCCAATTATTCGGAAAGATAATAAAAATTACAGAGAACTTTATGGTATGAGTTCAGCTCAAGCTATGACTAAGCATTATGGTGGTGTTGCAGACTACAGAACATCAGAAGGAAAGTTAATACTTGTTGAAGATAGGGGCCCAGTAAAAATTACTCTAAATAATATTTTAGGAGCACTCAGATCAACTTGTACTTATATCGACGCAAAAAATATTGGAGAAATTTATCAAAATTCAAGCTTCGTATTAATTTAAAAGGCTTGTTGTAAATAACAGACATTTAACAATAATGTAATTTGTATGTAAAACAAATAATGTAAATTTTTATGTATGAAAATAAATATAGGCGATAAATTAGATGATATTAAACTTCCTTCAGTAGATGGTTCTAGTTTTTCTCTCCATAGCCTCAGAGGTAAAAAAGTTCTTCTAACATTTTATAGATTTGCAAGATGTCCCATGTGTAATCTTCGCATAAATGAAATTATCAAAAGATATGATGAATTGGGAAATGATTTTGCAATGGTTGGCATCTTTGATTCTAAAATTAGTAACCTACAAAAAGCTATGAGTAGGCATGATTTATCATTTACAATATTAGCTGACGAAAATTATGAATATTTTGAAAAATATGAAGTAAAAACATCTTGGTGGGGTGTAATCAAGGCATCTCTTACTAGATTCAATAGATTTAATAAAGCACTTTTCGTTAAAGGTTATGTCCCTTTTCCAATTAAAGGTCATTTCAACACCCTTCCTGTTGACATACTAATTGATGAAAAAGGTGTTGTATCTGATGTTAAGTATGGTGAAGATATAGGAGATCATTTTTCATTTGAAAAGATTAAGAGCTTTTCATCTTAAGAAGTAACCATTTCTATCTCAATGAATATTTCTGCATAGCTTTATAATAAATTAAATGAAACAAAGCATATAAAATACTATTGTAAAGCTACGCTTCCATCTTCTCTAATAGGAGGAGGTATTTTTGCGGGATCAAAGCTGTGTATTTTAGGTGCATTATCATTAAATAATATTCCAAGTCCTGGTTTTTCAGATGGTATGTACCATCCATTTTCAAGTTTCATTATTTCATCTGTCATATCTCTTCTAGGAGGTATATCTTCTTGAACTGATTCTTGTACATCCCAAGATTGTGAAGATACCCCAAGAGCAATACACGCAGATGTAGCGATTGGTCCCTGAAAATTATGAGGAGAAATCTTTATATGATGGGCTTCAGCAATTGTAGCTATTTTTTTTACTCCAGTTATTCCACCTGCTACTGCAATATCAGGCTTAAAAAAAGCTGGTTTTGCTAATTGAGCATATTCTCTAAACTCCCATATTCCCATATTTCTTTCTCCTATAGCTAAAGGCAGTTTCATTTTTTTTGAGACTTCTCCCATAGCTAATACAGAATCAGGAACAATAGGATCTTCAATGAAATAAGGTCTTAGTGGGGCAACTTCTTCACAAAAAGCTATAGCTTCATGAGGTTGCATATTTCTGTGAATCTCTATTCCAATATCAAAATCCCATCCGACTGTTTCTCTAACTGCTCGGACACTATCTAATGCAAAACTAATCATTTTGGTATAGTTCATTTCTGCCCATTCCTTAGCCATAGGAGTAAATTTTAAAGCACTGAAACCTTGTTTCATTACTTTTTTGGCTCCAACTGCAAATTCATCAGGAGTATTACCGGAAATTCCTTGAGCAATAGCTCTAACCTTATTTCTAGTCTTTCCACCAAGTAAATTCCAAACTGGAGATTGTAATCTTTTACCTTTTATATCCCATAAAGCCATATCTATTGCACTTATAGCTCCACCTATACTATTGCCTCTGAAAGCAGAATTATATCTCCATAAGTATGACCAAATGAACTCGATATTATCTGCATCCATGCCTATTAGTTCATCTCTAAAACCATGAATTGTAGCCTCTGCAGCTTTTGGATAAGACCAATAACAAGATTCACCTATTCCTTCTATGCCATCTTCAGTAGTTACTTTTACAACTAGGAAACGAGAAACAAAGAACGTTTCAATCTTTTCAATCTTCAATTTTTTCTCACTTTCTTAAATTTTCCAGTATTTATTAATACTTGATTCGTAAACTGATGTTTTTTCATTTTCTATTTCTTCAATAGTAACTGGTCTTCCTAGAATTGAGGATTCTAAAGCAGCGTTACATACAGCCAAATCTTTTCTTCCAACGTATGCATCTACTTCTGGTTGAGTACCTTCAGCTATACATTGACCAAGTTCGTAATATTCTAGAGCTACTAAAAATCTGTCTGCATCTTCAAAAGGTGTTTTATAAAATCCTAATCTATCAGAACCAAACAACCTTGCAGGTAGCTCTTCAAGATGAAAATCAGGGACAAGATCTAAAACCTCATTTCCAGAATATGAGTCGGATCCATCTAGAGTTACATTAAGAGGATCTCCTCTACGTTGTTTAGCGGGTGTTATAGACCCTTTACTTCCGTAAATCATACTATAGTCTATTTCTTTACCGTGGGCAGCAAAAAATGATGTCCACTGACCAATAGCTCCATTCTTGAATTTAATAGTTGAAATAACCATATCTTCAGCTGTAGATTCTATTTCTTCAGGTACTTCATCAATCCAATGATCATAAAAATTAGCAACCCCTATTTTTTCACCCTTAAATCTTTTAGTTTCCCAAATTTTAGAAACTGCAAATACTTCTTCAATCTCACCAAGGTAATACATCATTTGGTCTACTGTATGAACTCCAGCGTCTACAAAAATTCCACCAATATTTTTATAATGTCTCCATGGCCATATGATTATGTTATTTCCTCCACGTGCTGATCCTTGAATAAAACTATACGGTTCTCCAATTATTCCTTTCTCAATAATAGCTTTATTTAATCGACACATAGGGTCTCTTCTTTCTTGTTCTCCTACGCTCAGCACTTTACCACTTTTTTTCCATGCTTTTATTACACGATTGCAACCTCTTATAGTAAGAGATAATGGCTTTTCACAAAGAACGTTATAACCAAGTTCAAATGCTTGTTCGGCGACTAAGTGATGAGATCCTGAATCTGTGGTTATATCAATAGCCTGAATATCAGGTCTATTTTTTTTCATTAGCTCCATAGAATCGAAAACCTCTGGTCTTTTATTAAGAATTTCTTCAGCCAAATCTGCAAGATGATTTGCATTCTCTTTTCTTATGTCACAAACTGCTACTAGTTCCACATTAGACATACCGCTTTCATATAGAGCATTAAGCGCTCTTAGATGTCTGCCACCCATGCCACCTGCTCCTATAATAGCTATTGGTATCTTTATCATAAATTATCTCTTTCCTTATTATTATTAGTCATGAAACTTTTGTGAAGCAATCATTCCTCCGTCTACTAATATAGTTTCACCATTAACATATTGCCCAAGTTCTGATGAAAGATATAAAACAGCATTTGCAATATCGCTGGGTAAACCACCTTTTCCAGAGGGAACAAATCTCTTAAAGTCTTTGGGGTTATGAGGTGGACCATCAATTGAATCATCAGATAATTCAGGTAGTCTATTAGAAATTGCACCTGGAGCTATACAATTTGCTGTTATGTTTTTACCAGCAAGATCTGCTGCAATCCCTTTTACCATTCTTCTAAGACCCATTTTTGCTGTCCCATAAGCAGTCCAATTTGGCATTGCAATGTAAGAGTGAACACTTGAAAGACAGATTATCCTACCGCCTTTTCCACTTGAGATCATCTCATTTGCAGCTCTTTGTGAAGCAAAAAAGTATCCCTTGAGAGATAGATTCATCATTCTATCCCAATAAATTTCATCTGTTTCAAAAAAAGGTCTTTGTTGATCTGGAAATATGGCATTATTTATCAATATATCAATTTGAGCATGAGCTTTCAAAAATGAATCAAATACTTCATTGATACCAGTAAGACTACTTACATCACCTTTATGAAAACTTGATTTAGACTTTTTAGAAATTATACTAAGTAATTTTTTTGTGTAATCATCATCAACAATATCATTTATACCTACTTCAGCACCTTCATTTGCTAGGGTAATAGCAATTCCTCTTCCTATTCCTTTCCTTGCTCCTGTTATTAGAACCTTTTTGCCGTCTAGTAATCCCATAATAATCTCCTAAAATTTTGTACTATATTCTAACTTTCCTTGAATATCTAAAGTTACTTTGAACAAATCTCCACCACGATATGCTTTGTGATTATATCCTTTTGGCTCTGAACCAATTGGAGCTTCTCCTGTACCTGAAAAAGCGGTACTAACATATAATTCATTCAAATCTTCGCCTCCAAACATTGGGCATGAGGTTTGAGTTGCAGGAAAAATAATTTCTCTTTCCAATTTTCCATCTGGATCAAATCTCATTACCTTTGAACTAAACCAAATAGCAGACCATATATAACCTTCAGAATCCACTGTCATGCCATCGACGATACCTATTGAATCATCGTTCAAATTAATAAATACTTTTTTATTAGTTATTGATTTTTTTTGTTTATTATAATCCCATTTATATATAAGTTTTCTCAGTGAATCAGTGCTATAGAAAGTTGATTCATCAGGAGAAAAACCCATTCCGTTACAAAGCTTTACGCCTTCATCTATTACATCTATTGAATTATTAGGATTAATTCTAAAAACAACATCATTACTCCAGTTTGAAGCATCAGTACCACAATAAAAACTTCCATCTGGACCTGCAGTAGCATCATTAATTCTAATATTTATTTGCGTTCCGTCAATTTTTCCACTTTTCAATAATTTGTAATTTTTACCTAGATCCCACAAGTAAATACCTTCCCATGATCCTAGAATTATTCCTCCACTCTCATTAAATCTGAACCCACCAATATTTATACCATCATGTATTATTTCATTAGTTTTTTTATTAGGATCATATCTATATAATTTTCCCCCTGAGATATCCGTCCAATAAATTTTTTTTTCTTTTGAGTTCCATACTGGACCTTCCCCAACATTAGCATTGGGAGAAGCAACTTTTTCAATATGATAATCCATAAAACCTCATTACTTGAATATGAATTTTATATTATCAGGATATATCACTATCGTGTATACTTTTTGAAGAATAATCTAAGAAAGGTAAATTATGGGTGATCTCAATAATAAAGTTGCAATTGTTACTGGTGGTGCACAAGGAATAGGAAAGGGAATAGTTGATATATTTTCAATGGATGGAGCCAAAGTTTGTATTGCAGATATTTCAAAAGAGCACGGTAATAATGCTGTAAGAGATATTACTAAAAGAGGGGGAGAGGCATTCTTTGTAGAGGCTAATTTTCAGAATTCTCAAACACCTGAAAAAGTGGTGGAATCATGCATGAATTATTTTGGTTCAATAGAAATTTTAGTAAATAATGTTGGTATCCAGCCTCCAAGTTCCTATAAAAATGTTGAAGAAACTTCAGAGGAAATTTGGGACGCAGTTATAAATGTTAACTTAAAAAGTTATTTTCTAATGTCAAAATATTCTATTCCCTATATGAAAAAAAATGGTAGAGGATCAATCATAAACATAGCAAGTGTTCAGGGTTTACAATCACAAAAGCTAGTACCACCATATGCAGCTAGTAAGGGAGGTGTTTTATCACTCACTAGGCAGATGTCTTTAGACTATATCAGTAGCAACATAAGGATTAACGCAATAAATCCCGGAACATTTAATACACCCATGGTCAGAAATTCTATTTCGGGAAATATTGAGGAAAGTATTGATCTTTTTGGAAGCGATATTCCAATTGGAAGAGTTGGTGATCCAAAAGAAATTGGTCATGTAGCCTCGTTTCTTGCAAGCGAAAAATCTTCATTTATATCAGGTGAATACATAAATGTAGACGGAGGAATTATGGCAAAAGGGGGATGGGATTCTGATCTTCAGGGAGAATAATTAAAAGGATTATCACCATTCGAGTATTTAGAAAAAATTCCTGCCTTGATTTTTGCTTTGATAGTTTCTCCAGCTTTGACAATATAGGCTGATCCATTATTTTCAGCTTGTTCTACTCCTCCATTATGCCAACTAGTGCATGGTTCTAATCCTGCGTTGTAGCATCTACCATACCATGGATATCCGTATCCTCCTCCAAAATTTCTCCAGTACCATATGTACTTAAATAAATCTTTTGGAAATTCTACACCCCAAGTCAATTGCAAATCATTATTTGTTATTGCGTACCAACCATCAGTTAAGTTTGTAAAGTATGCCATATCTAAGGATCTATCTTGCTTACCAGGTATTTTTCTTAGGTCATTTTTAGTTCCATCTTTCATTTCAATATATGGCCACTTTCCCTTATAATTAGGTTTAAGTTTGGATGATTTGTCTGCATCAACAGGATGAGACAATACTGTACACTCAGGAATTGACAGAGAACATTTATCTGAAAGGAATGATCCACCTATAGCAATGTGTTCAAGCCACACAATATTTAGATCTTCTTCTGCAAAATTAGAAACTTCTTGATATATTTCTATAAAAGTATCTTCATCACTTAAGGAAATAATCCTCTTGATTTCAAATGGACTTCTCAAACTTCTTGTTGTGAATTCTACAATACATTTTTTATTTGAATCCTGAACTATTTTTGTATCCCATGGGATGTTATTAACATCACCATGAATTCCAAAATCAGCTCCATAATATTTACTTGGATATCCACCATGTGGCACAACACTTTGCCAACCACCTTCATAATAATCTAACCAAACTGAAGCTCCATCACCAGTTGAAGGAACATTATTCTTGGGATTTCTTATACCCCATGGTGTCTTGAACATAAATTCTGTATCTGAAGATTTATGAACAAAACTGGATATATCTGCTCCCTTATCAGCAAGGATTTCTAAACGAATATTTTTATTTTCTAAAATTACTGTTTTTAATCCTCTAAAAGTCCATGCATCAGACACTCTCACTCCTTCTGACCTTTCTTCCCTATAATTAGTTCCCATAAATATTTCCTTGTTTCTGATTTAGTATGTGATAATAATACAAAACTTATTTATTAATGGTTAAGTTTATTTGACTTTTTTCTTTTCAAAGAATTTATTTAATATAAAAGTTTAGAATAGTAGTATGAATACGTATGATGACTTATCTGTTTATTGGCTTAGGCAAGATCTTAGGCTAACTGATAATCCAGCTCTAACAAAATCTCTTGAATCAAATAATGTTCTTGTAATCTACATTTTAGATGATATTAATTCTAAAGATAATAAAATGGGAGGATCAAGTAGGTGGTGGCTACACAGATCCTTAGAAAATCTAAATGAGAAGCTAGATAATAAAATATCATTTTATTCTGGAAACCCTTCAGACATTTTTTCTGAACTTACATCAAGACTAAATATTAAGAAAGTATATTGGAACAGATGCTATGAACCATGGAGAATTAAAAGAGATATTGTGCTAAAAAAACTTTTGTTAGACAAGGGTATAAAAGTTAACTCATACAACTCAAATTTACTATGGGAACCTAATCAAATACTTAAATCTGATAAAACTCCATACAAGGTTTTTACTCCTTATTACAGAAAAGGTTGCCTAAATCATTCATCTCCTAGAATGCCTATTAATAAGCCAAACT
Source organism: Dehalococcoidia bacterium (assembly GCA_022451965.1). Lineage (NCBI taxonomy): Bacteria > Bacillati > Chloroflexota > Dehalococcoidia > Dehalococcoidia bacterium. The sequence goes on from JAKUNJ010000007.1 coordinate 72,822, forward strand.
TAGAAAATATAATAAAGGATGAGAAAAATAACAATTTAGAAGATTTGTGCCTTTTGGACAAATTTAAGTGGTACTCAAAATTTGAAAATCTTTGGACTCCTGGTGAAGATTCTGCTTATTTAAAGTTTAATAAATTCTTAGAAAATGGCTTAAATGGTTACAGAAATGGTAGAAACTTTCCAGAAAAAGAAAATGTTTCTCAGTTATCTCCACATCTTCATTTTGGAGAAATATCTCCAAATCAAATCTGGTATGAATTAGATGAAAAATTTAATAATTATCCAGAAAAAGATATCAACCATTTTAAGAGTGAACTAGGTTGGAGAGAATTCTCATATTATCTAAATTTTCATTTTCCTGATTTAAATAATAAAAATCTACAAACAAAATTTGATGCTTTTCCTTGGGAAAATGATTCAAAGCTATTAAATGCTTGGAAAAAAGGTGTTACAGGATATCCTATAGTTGATGCAGGGATGAGAGAGCTTTGGCAAACAGGGTATATGCATAATAGAGTAAGAATGATAGTTGGTTCCTTTTTAGTAAAGAATTTGTTAATAGATTGGAAAAAAGGTGAAAGATGGTTTTGGGATTGCCTAATTGATGCAGATCTTGCCAGTAATTCTGCCAGTTGGCAGTGGGTTGCAGGAACTGGAGCAGATGCAGCTCCATACTTCAGAATTTTCAATCCAATATTACAAGGATCAAAATTTGATCCAAATGGAAATTACACAAGAAAATTCATCCCAGAATTGAATAAAGTTCCTGTAAAATATCTGTTTAATCCCTGGGATGCACCAAAAGATTTATTATTAGAAGCAGGAGTAATTTTAGGTGTCAATTATCCAAAACCAATAGTTGATATTAAGGATTCAAGAAATAAAGCTCTTGAATCTTTCTCTATGTTATAGTTTGTTGTAATAAATATCTGACATTTATCATTACAAAAAAAAGTTCATATAATTTTCACATATCTTTTATAAAATGGTTTCAAATTCATTAAATATAACTGTATTAAGGAATTAAGATGTCATTACAATCTTTGGTAAGTTTCTGCGCTAGAAGACCATTTGTAACTGTTGGAATTTGGGTATTACTAATGATTTCTTCAGGATTACTTTCTCAAAATTATTTAGATAGCGCATTGAGTGGCGGTCAAGGTGCTACTCAAGATCAAGAATTTAGGCTTGCTCAGAAGTTAAAAGATGAAAAAATGAATGATCTGAATCCACAACAACAACAGTCTTCAGGATCCTCTGGTATGGAAGACAATCTATTAGTAGTAACCTCTAATGTTTATACATTTCCTTCTGACGAGTATTTTACTTCACTAAATGGATTCTTTAATAAAATACAATCTGAAATTGACAAATTTGAAGTTGACCAAAATATTGGTAAAGTTGAAGATTATCAGATTAATCCCTCCCAAGATGGAACAACAATAATGATATCCGCACCTTTCGTTAGAGGCGAACTTGTTGGTCCACTAATACATGTCACTGAAGATTTTTCAGATGATAATTTTCAATATTATTTTATTGGATTTGAATCTATTCAATATTCATTTGCACATATAGCAGAAAAAGACTTAATAACAGGTGAAACTATAGGAATCTCTGTAGCATTAATAATATTAGCTCTTGTATTTGGTTCGGTAACTTCAGCGATAATACCGGTTATTCTAGCAGTAGTGGCAATTTTTGTTTCTATTGGTGCAGTTTCTGTAATAGGTCAGATAGTTGATTTAAATGATTTTGTGCCCAATATTATGACTATGATGGGTCTAGCTGTTGGGATTGATTATTGTTTGTTCATATTATCAAGATATAGAGAAGAAAGAGCAAATGGATTTGAAAAATACGATGCAATTATAAACTCAGGGAGTACTGCAGGAAGAGCTGTTTTGTTCAGTGGATTAACTGTAGTACTTGCATTAGTTGGAATGTTTATAATACCTGAAAAAACTTTTCAGGCATTTGGAGTGGGAGCTATCGTAGTAGTTTTTGTTGCAGTAATGGCAGGAATTACCATACTTCCTGCAATAATTGGTATTTTAGGAGATAGAGTCAACAGTTTTGGCGTACCCAAAGGATTAACTATAATTCTCTACATCATTGGTTTTTTGATTGTGGCTTTTACTCAAGACTTAGGCCCAATATTATTATTAGTTTCTGGTGCTGTAATGTCATTGCTAATTTTATTATCAATATTAAGAAAAAGAGGTTTAAATATTAGTTTCTTCAATCCTGATAAAAGTAGTGAAACAGAAGGAGGCTTTTGGAATCTAATTACTCTTCAAGTAATGAAAAGGCCATATATCAGTATGTCTATTGCAGCAGGCTTTCTAATAATACTTTCTTATTTTTATTTCGATTTAGAAAAGGGCACTAGTGGTATTTCAGTTTTGCCTGATGATGAACCTGTCAAGGTTGGATTTAATCTTTTGGATGAAAAATTTGGATTTGGTTCAAATGCTCCCGCCACAATAATGATAGATGCAGATATGAATTCTGAAAAAATTACATCATCAATAAATAAAATCGAACAAAGCTTAATTGAAGATGCAGGCTTTTTACCTCCTGAAGTATTGATTGAACCATCAGTTAATTTTGCCGAATTGACATCAATGATACCTGGTGACCCTCAAAATCAAATTTCATTAAATTCAATAAAGCGTCTTAGAAATGAAATAATTCCATCTGCTTTTGATGGAATACCTTCATCAGAGTATACAATTTACGTCGGTGGACAGTCAGCTGAAGTAGTAGATTCTGTTGAAATGACAGATGAATATTTCCCTATCGTCCTGGGATTAGTTCTTTCATTGAGTTTAGTACTATTATTGTTTGCATTTAGGTCAATAACAATTTCAATAGCTTCAATAATAATGAATTTGCTTTCTGTAGGAGCTTCCTATGGTTTGTTAGTCTTAGTTTTTCAGAAAGGATTTATGATAGATATATTTGGATTTGAGCAGGTAGATCAGCTTGAATTTTGGCTACCATTGTTTATGTTCAGTATACTTTTTGGATTATCCATGGATTATCACGTTTTTATGCTAAGTCGTATAAAAGAACATTTTGATGAAACGGGCTCATCAGATGAATCTGTAGCTTTTGGTCTGAGAAAAACAGCAAGTATCATTACAGGTGCAGCTTTGATAATGGTTGCTGTTTTTGGAGGTTTTGCTTTAGGTGAGCTTGCATTTTTTCAGTCAATGGGATTTGGGCTAGGAGCAGCAGTACTAATTGATGCAACAGTTGTAAGATCAATTCTAGTTCCAAGTGTAATGAAGTTACTGGGAACAAATGCTTGGTATTTGCCAAAGTTCTTAAATTGGTTACCGAATATATCTATTGAGGGTAATATAAATAAAAATTAAAAAAGACATTTTTTACAGTTTTTTTTATTTCAAATCCTTAATAAAATTAAAGAAAACTCGAATTTAGTTTTCAGGAGATAAATTGGTTGCTACAAAGAAAAATGGATATCTAATATTAAATACAGGCACACCTGATGAACCGAGTATTCCTGCTCTTAGAAGATATTTGAAAGAGTTCTTATCAGATCCAGATATGCTTGATTATCCGTCTACAAGGCCTGAAGAAATTTCAAAAGGATTTGATAAAGTCAAAAATAGAATTGCATCTGTTCTCAGATGGACAATAGTTAATCTTATTGTAGTACCTTTTAGACCTGCTAAAATTCAACATAAATACCAAGGTATATGGACAGATGAAGGATCTCCTTTATTAGTAAATACTGTTAAATTTACTGAAAAATTAAAAAAGTATGTTGATGGAAATATTGAGATAGGAATGAGATATGGTAACCCTTCAATTGAAAGTGCCATAAAAAAATTAAAAGCAAGTGGAACTGAAAAACTTTTTTTAGTTTCTATGTTTCCACAATATGCCGAAGCTACTTCAGGTTCAACATTTACTGAAATATATAGAGTATTAAAAGCAGAAAACTTTGATCCTGAAATCATAAAAGTTGAACATTATTATAATGAAGATTTTTACCTAAAATCATTAGCAAAAAGTATAATTGAATCTGAAGAATATAAAAATAGTGAATATTTACTATTTAGTTTTCATGGTCTACCAGTAAGACATCTAAAAAAAGCAGATCTTTCTCAATCTCATTGCCAAAAAATAGATAATTGTTGCGAAAAGGTTAGTAAAAATAATGAATTTTGTTACAAATCTCATTGTGTAAAAACAATTATGAAACTTGCAGATATAATTGATCCGGATAAACCATTTAAGGTATGTTATCAAAGTACATTTGGACCAGAGCAATGGATTCAACCTAATATTGTTGACGTACTTGAAGATTTAGCTAATAAAGGTATAAAGAAAGTTTCTGTAGCTTGTCCATCTTTCACAGCAGATTGTTTAGAAACTTTAGAAGAAATTGCAGTCGAAAATCATGAAGATTTTGAAAAAAATGGTGGTGACTCGGTTAAATTAATACCAAGTTTAAATGATAACGATGATTGGGTTAAAGGTTTTGCTGGTTATCTTCAAGATAAAGAGTTTGAATTTTCTAGAAAATAATTCCTTTGTCATAAAAATTAATCTAAAATAAATACCAATTGAAATAATAATTCTTTTAATTTAGTAAGTTGAGGTAATTAATGGAAGTTGGTGTAGTCGGTTTAGGAAAAATGGGTAACCAAATAGCTCAGAAGTTAAGTGATTCAAATTTTACTGTTTTTGGTTATGATCAAGACCAAGAAATAATAAATACTATTGACCATTCATATCATATAGATAATGACTTAATAACTCTAATGGATCGATTTACCTCAAAAAAAATTATTTGGTTGATGGTACCAAGTGGAGAACCAACAAATAATCTAGTTATCAAATTGTCAGAGATTATGAGCCAAGGTGACGTAATTATAGATGGTGGGAACAGTTATTATAAAGACTCTGTAAAGAATAATAATATTTGCTCCAAAAAAGGTATAAGTTTCCTTGATTGTGGTACAAGCGGAGGAGTTTGGGGATTAAGAAATGGATTTTGTTTGACTATAGGAGGCTCTGAAGAAGTTTATAAAGAAATTATAGGTATATTTGAAACATTATCTACCAAAGAAGCTCAAGGTGGTCTATTTGTGGGACCTTCTGGATCAGGTCACTACGTAAAAATGATTCATAATGGTATTGAGTACGGGATGATGCAATCTATTGCTGAAGGTTTGGAGATATTGAAACATAAGTCAGAATATAAATTAAGTCTTGATCAGATAGTAAATAATTGGAGAAGAGGCTCAGTAGTTCAGTCATGGCTTATAGATTTAATTGCAGTGGAATTAAGTAAAGATTCAGATCTGGAAAAATTTAGTTCAGAAGTTAGTGATTCAGGAGAAGGAAGGTGGACTATAAAAGAGTCCATAGATCTTTCAGTTCCTATTCCGAGTATATATGCTTCTATTTCTCAAAGATTTAATTCTAAAAACACAAATTCTTATGCTGGTAAAATACTTTCAGCTATGAGGAATGCTTTTGGTGGTCATACGAACTAGATAAAATATAAATAATAACTTAATCTCTTACTTCGACTAAATCCACTATATTAAGATATGCTTTATATACCTTGAACTACAAAAGATTCGCTTTCAGAAGCTTTGATTCTTATAGCAGCGACAGGCTTGTAGTCTTCAGAATTTATGAAATTATTCATATCTTCAATTGTAGGAAATTCTAAAATAACTATTCTTTGAGGATTCCAGGTTGTATTATCCGATATGATTTCACCACCTCTAACAAGATATTTACCACCATATTTTTTTATAATCGCAGGTACTAATTTCATATACTCTGCATAAGCATCCCAATCTTTAACAGTGATACTACCAATATGATAAACTGACATTTTTTCCTTTCTATTTTTTCAAGTATACAGAAATTTCTTCAAAACTTTCTACAACTAAATCAAATCTAGATAAATCTCCATAATTTTCACTAATACCTGTACCAAATTCATTTGGTCTATGAACATAGCAAGTTTTCATCCCTACATTAATTGCACCATCTAAATCATAAGCATGTGATGCTACCATCATAGATTCTTCTGAATTAGATTCAAGTAATTTCATAGCACCTAAATAGACTTTTGGGTCAGGTTTATAAGTCCCAAAAAATTCTGTAGATAAAATTGAGTCCCAGTGAATATTAGAATTTTTTGACAACTTAACTAACATTGATAAATTCCCATTTGACAATGCTGAAATTATGTAATGATTTTTTAGATCTGATAAACCTGCTTTTGAATCATCCCAAGGTTTTAATCTATGCCATGATTCGTTGAAATTAACCAGGTTTTCTTTACTAATATCATTTATATTTAGTTCATCTAGTAATTGATTTAGCACTTCCATATGAATTTCATCCATTGATAAATAATCTCTTTGACCATTTGCTACCTTTGATTGCAGTAATCTAAAGCCTGCTCGCCATTTATCGGTAAAAACAAACTCATCAAAAGAAAGTTTGTACTTTGATGAGAAGATTGTAGTTTCTTGTCTAATTGATTTATGCCAATCAAAAACAGTGCCAAAAACATCAAAAAATATTGTATTTATTCTTAATTTCTTCATAAGAGTTAAGGCTTATATTTTAGCCGCAACTCCTCCATCAATATTTATAATTTCAGAAGTTATAAACCTTGAATTTTCACTTACTAGGAAAAGAACTAAGTTTGCCACATCCTTTGGATAACCAGGGCCAGGAATTATTTGAGCTAAATCAAACATTGATTCAAAAACATGATGACCTCCGTCTGGATCACTTAGAGTTCCTCTAGTCGCTCCTGGAGTCATTATCTGTCCAGGTCTTATACAATTTACTCTTATATTTTTATCTCCTCCTACTCCGGCCATATATCTAGTTAGAGCATCAATTCCTGCTTTTGCGACATAATATGATGGAGCAGTAGTACCAAACTCCTCCTTCATTTTTGGGGAAAATCCTCGTTGAGCTGCTAAAGAAGACATATTTACTATAGCTCCTCCTCCAGAATTAACCATATAAGGCCAAACTGCTCTTGATACAAAAAATGTTCCATTTAAATTATCATTTATTACATTATTCCAATCTTCAGTTGTTGACTCAGGAAAATCTCCAGCTGCTCCATGTCCAGCATTATTAAATAAAATATGAATTTCACCATAAACTTCAGCAGCTTTTGAAATTGCTGAATTTACAATATTTTCATCTCCTACATCACATTTTATAAATGCAGCTTCTCCACCATTCTTAATAATTTCAGACTCTACTCTTTTTCCTTCTTTATCTCTACGTGCCATAATTATAACTTTGGCGCCTTGTTCAGAAAATAAATGTGCTGTAGCTTCTCCAATTCCACTATTTCCACCAGTTACTATTGCAACTTTATTTTCTAGTATTTTATTCATAAAATCTCCTTAATTATTGTGGTATTCCTATTGGTCTTTTTTCAGGATCAGTTTCAAAAGATTCTTCACTCCATAAGATAATTAATATTATCCATCCGATAATTGGTGGTATTAATAAAAGTTGCCACCAACCACTTCTATTTGTGTCGTGTAATCTTCTTGATCCTACTGCTAAGACAGGTATTATTGTGAACAAAATCCACAATAACAGTATAAATCTATAGGGTGCTCCAAATACTAAATAATCAATTATTGTTGCAATTATTACTCCCAGAAAGAAGAAAAGTTGAAACCACCAAAATTGAGATCTATCAGCATTTCCAGTAAACATTCCATAATTATTTATTCCATCTTTAACTGATGGTATAAATTCCATATTTAAACTCCTAAGATTTTATATTGATAATATAGCAAAAATTAGTGTCTTTTTACTTCTAAATCTTCTAATTTATGTGTTTTGGATAGGTATTCTTTAGTATTAAATTCCTCAAACCTTCTTGGTAAATAAGATTCTGAATCAATACTTGTTTCTCCATTTATTACGTGTTCAGATATGAGCATTCCAGCTACTGGATTATAAGCAAATCCACCTGAATGAAAATTTGAGCATAAATATAATCCTTCGATATTTGGTACTGGCCCAATAACAGGCGTTGCGTCAGCGGTTACGCTTATTAATCCAACAGTATGGTAGTCCCATTCTTTATTCTCAATAATTGGAACTCTATTTTTGAAAGAGTCTTTGAGAAAATCTAAAGCATTTGGATAAGGGTGTAATTCATTTATATTAAAATCTTTATCTTCTATAACGAAGTTTTCTGGGTTATGCTGAGAAGTTCCTACTAAAATTCTATTATCTTCTGTACCTCTAATGTAGCTTTGGTAAACTCTATCATTTATTGCAGGTAAAAATAGTTCTCTATCAAATGGTTTGGTTACAAATCTTTCATGTACAAAATTTTTCATAGGTATTTTAAAATCAATAGGGGATAGTATTAAATTTGTCCAAGCATTGACTGCACATATAATAGCATCGCAATTGTATGATTTTTCTTTATTTTCAGTTTTTGAAAAAGTAATTAATCCATTTGTTTTATTACCTGAAAATGTAAAATTTCTTACTTCTTCATTTTCAAATATTTTTACACCCATATTTTCAATTTTTTTTCTTAATGCAGGTATATATGTATGAGCTTCACTGTAGCCGCCTCTTGGATCTAGAATTCCGTATTCATCATCTTCTGCCTTAAGATCACTAAATTTTTTAGTAAGTTCATTTCCTATATATGTTTCATATTTTGCGCCTAGTTCGTCATGCAAATTTCTTAAGTCAGATCCTAAATCATAATCTTTTTTATCAGATAAATTTAAACATCCTACTTGTTGAAAAGTATAGCCATCCAGAATTTGACTAAATTTCTCGAATAAATCTAATGATTTCATTCTTGCTTTTACAGATGTTTCATTCCACTGCAAGCATGTAACTATACCAGCAGCTTGTGAACTTGAACCGCTTCCAATATTATCTTTTTCAATTATAGTAATATCTTTTACACCTTTTTCAGCAAGTTGAAAAGCTGTACTCATACCTATAACTCCGCCACCAATAATTATTACTTTTTTTATCATTATTTCTATCTAAGTCCCATTTGAGTATTAAGTCTTTGAGCTTCACTTGGAGCTCCATAATCTTTTATCCATTTATCCTCTATTTTACTTCTCCAATTTTCTGCTAATTTAGTTAACTCAGCGGTAATTTCAGGCTCTTTGTCAGCAAGATTATTTGACTCACTAATATCCTCTTCTAAATTAGCTAGATGAACATCTGGAACTGGTCCATAAGCATCAATCAATTTTCCTTTTAAGACTAATTTCCATTTTCCTTTTCTTACTGCTGTTTGATCAAGATACTCCCAAAAAATAACTCTATCATCGTGATTATCATTTCCTTTAGCAAGTTCAACAAGACTTTTACCATCTAAATAATGATCATCTAAATTTACACCTGCAGCTTCTAGAATAGTTGGGGCAATGTCCATAGAAGCGCATGGTTCACTGGAAACAACTCCCGTTTGAATATTTCCAGGCCAATGCATTATTCCAGGTTCCCTAATTCCACCTTCAAACAAACTACCTTTGTGACCCTTAAATTTGCCTGCAGTACCTCCATAATAAGGATCTAGAGTACTGTCTAGCCAATTTCTTGTTTCTCTAGATGGCCCATTATCTGATGTAAAGAATGTAAGAGTATTATCATCTACTCCTAATCTTTTTAATTCATCCATAATATTACCTACTGAATCATCCATTGCACTAAGCATGGCTGCCATTACTTGCCTATCCCAAGGTAGATTAGAAAATCTATCCATATACTTCTTTGGAGCATGCATAGGATAATGAGGTGCATTGTAAGGAACATATAAAAAGAAAGGCTTACCCTCAGAATTCATTTTTCTTAGATATTCAATACATTTTTCAGTAATAATTTCAGTAAAATACTCCCCATCCATCCAAACTTCTTTTTCGTTTTCCCAAAGATCATGAGTTGGATTTACCTGAGGTAATATTGAATCTTTTGTATTTGCACCGTAATAGTATATATGTGAGTAATAATCTACATTTCCAGCTAAAAATCCAAACCAATTATCAAAACCATGATTATTAGGTCTAGATTTTTTTTCTAAACCTAAGTGCCATTTTCCCACCATAGAAGTTGAGTATCCTTCAGATTGTAATATTTTTGCCAATGTTGGAGTAGATTCTGGTAACCCAGCAGCTTTCCTATGGCCAGGCAGGATTCCTCTTATACCTGTATTACCTGGGTATCTACCAGTTAATAATGCTGCTCTAGCTGGGCTACATACTGGACAATTAGTGTACCAATCTGTAAACCTAATTCCTTCGCTTGCTAATTTATCTAGAGACGGAGTCTTAAAGTCTGTAGCCCCCATGCAGGATAAATCTCCATATCCTTGATCATCTGTCATAAATACAATAAAGTTTGGTTTATCATTAGCCATGGTTTTCTCCATAATATTTAGTATTTTTAAGAATATTATTTAAGATAGAAAAATTATTCCACTAACATATGATAATTTATCAATATAATTATTAGATATATGAATATTAGTAACTACATTAGATCTATAGACAATTTTCCTTCAAAAGGAATAATTTTTAGAGATATATCTCCAATATTTCAAAATCCTAATATTCTTAATTATGTAGTAGAAGAAATGAATAAATATATTGATAAATTGAAGCCCGACTATCTTGCAGCTATTGATTCAAGGGGTTTTTTACTGGGATCATCTGTGGCATATTCTTGTAAAATCCCACTTATATTAATTAGAAAAAAAGGCAAACTACCCCCACCTATAATATCTGAGAAATATTCATTGGAATATGGGGAAGATTACTTAGAATTGTCTTCAGATTTAGATCTTTTAGGAAAAAAAATAGTAATCATTGATGATGTATTAGCTACAGGAGGAACTGTTTTGGCTGCAATTAAGCTACTTACAAGACTTGATGCTAGTGTATGTGGATTAAGTTTTTTAATTAATTTAAGGGATATTGTTAGGCCACAAGAATTAAGAGATTATTCAATAAATTATCTAATTTCTTATTAGTTAAAAATTAACTTTTTGTTACATTTTCTAAAAATTGACTTAATTGATTATTTAATTCTTATATTTTAATTCTTCAGATGTTATTGTTTCTTTATCAAAAAAAAAAAACTTTTTACAAGGAAGTAGTTATGAAAATTTTTCTTAAATTATTTTTGGTTTCGGTTCTAATGTTTTCAGTTTTTGCCTGTTCTGATGAGGCAGAAGAAATTGTTGAGTCAATCACTGAAAGTACTTCTTCAGAATCTGAGGAAAAAGAAGCTCATTCTGATGAGGATGATCACGGTGAGGATGAAGATCATGAACACGATGAGGATGAAGATCATGAACACGATGAGGATGAAGAACATGATCATGATGAGGAAAAAGAAGCTCATTCTGATGAGGATGATCACGGTGAATTTAAATTTGGATTAATACTTGTTGGTCCTAGAGATGATAAAGGGTGGTCACAAGCTCATTTTGAAGGTGGAGAATATGTAGAAGAAATAACTGGTGGAGAGATGATAGTAGCTGATTTTATTAATCCAGCTGATAGTCCTAATCTAACTGTTGATCAAGTAGCTTCAGACATGATCGATGAAGGAGCACAACTTATAATTGCAACTTCAGATGATATGAAAGATGGTATTCTTGCTGCTGCGGAAATGTATCCAGATATACCTATGATTTGGGCATCAGGGGATAGTGCCAAAGCTGATGGTAAGGGATATAGAGAGGATCTTGAAAATTTGGGAAATATTATGGGAAGAATGGAATATGGAAAAATGATAGCTGGTTGTGCAGCTGCCCTCAAAACTAAGACGGGTCATATAGGATTCCTTGGCCCATTAATAAATGATGAGACTAGAAGATTAACAAATGCTGCTTACCTTGGAGCTAAACATTGTTACAAAGGAGAGAATGAACTTAAGTTTGATGTAATATGGATTGGATTTTGGTTCCATATTCCTGGAGTGACTTCTGATCCAACTCAAGTAACAAATGAGTTCTTTGATGCAGGAGCAGATGTTGTTATTTCTCATATCGATACTCCNGAAGCATTAGTTGTAACTGGACAAAGAGCAGCTGAAGGTGAAGATGTTTATGTTGTTGGATACGATTATGAGTTCACTTGTGAAACAGCTCCTGATGTTTGTTTAGGTGTTCCTTACTACAATTGGGGTCCAGATTATCTAAACGCTGCAATGAATGCTGCACATGGAGAATTTGAAGCAGAATGGATATGGTCAGGACCAAATTGGGAAGACATGAATGATAAAGACAGCTCAGCAATTGGATGGCAAATGGGTGATGGTTTATCTGATACTGAAGCAGGTGAATTGGGAAGTTTTATGAGTCTATTAGCTTCTGAAGAGCTAAACCTTTTTACTGGACCAATTAATTTTCAAGATGGATCTGTTTATCTAGAAGATGGAGTTGAAGCAACAGATAATGAAATATGGTACACACCTCAGTTATTAGAAGGAATGTTAGGGGATAGCGAATAGTAAATTTTTTCGGGCTTCTTATAATAAAACATTAAGAAGCCCGAATTACTTTATGAAAATTGAAATAAATAACATTTCTAAATCCTTTGGTAATGTTGATGCAAATAAAAATATATCTCTCAAATTATCTTCTGGTATACATGCTCTCCTAGGGGAAAATGGTGCTGGAAAATCTACTTTGGTTAAGATTATTTCAGGTCAAATTTTGCCCGATAAAGGTAATATCTTGATCAACGACAAAGAAGTTATTCTTGGTTCGCCTAGAAGTTCTATAAATGTTGGAATTGGTTTATTAAATCAAGATCCCCTAGATTTTTCTAATCTTTCTATCTTTGAAAGCTTCTTGATTGGAATTAGCGAAAGTAATCCTTATAGAAAGATTGTTCAAATAAAATCAAAAATTGAAAAATTATTTGATAATTATAATGTCAAAATAAATCTAAATAGAAAGACTAGCTCATTATCTATTGGAGAAAGACAACAAGTTGAACTACTGAGACTTCTATATAATGGGGCAAAGTTAATTATTCTGGACGAACCTACTAGCGCATTTTCTCTTGAACAAAAAAAAATAATGTTTGATACATTAAGGAAATTATCAAAAGAGGGAATAATAATAATTTTTGTTTCTCACAAATTAGATGAAGTTTTTGAGATTTGTGATTCAGCTAGTATTCTAAGGTCTGGTAAATTGATAGAAAATATTAAACAGCCATTTGATTCTAAAAAAATCCTGTCGATAATGTTTGAAAAAAGTGAAATTAATTCTCTTGCAATAAAAGATTTCGATAGAGAAGAAAACTTTATTATAAATTTTTCAAAAAAAGATCTAAATTTAAAATCTGAAATCTCCAGTTCACACAAAATAAAACAAGGAAGTATTATTGGCATTGCTGGTCTTCAAGGTTCCTCTAATGATGACTATGTAAAAAATTTTTTTACTGGTGAATTTTCATCAACAGGAATTGAGTTAGAAAATAATTTAAAGTTGAGTAAAAATGAAATCTACTATATGCCTGCTGATAGGTTAGAAAAAGGGCTATTTAGTGATATGACTCTAATTGAACACTTCGGATTATCAGAAACTGTAAAAAAAAGAATAATTAATTGGAATTTTGTTAAGGAAAAAGCAACTAATAAAATTCAAGAGTTTGATATAAGAGCTAATTTAGATAGCCAAATAAATGAATTATCTGGTGGTAATCAGCAAAGAGTAATGCTCTCTCTAATGCCTTCAGAAAAATCCTTTCTTTTGTTAGAGCAACCAACAAGAGGATTAGACATAAATTCAGCTAATAAGATTTGGGAAATGATATTGGAAAGAAAGGAAAAAGATTACGGAGTATTTTTTTCCTCTACAGATATTGACGAGATATGGGATTATTCTGACATAATTATATCGGTTTCGGGTGATCAGATAATGAATATTGATACAAAGAATAATTTACAAAAAGATAGAATTGCAAAATATATATCAGGAATAATATAAGATGTTTGATTTATATAACTTAAGAATAAATTTATTGAGACTTTTTCTTACATTAATTATTATTTTTTTTACCCTAATTTTATTTGGAATTTCACCATTTCAAGTATTTGAATCTATTATATATGGATCTCTAGGTAGCTTACCTAAATTAATTAGAACACTTATAGTTTGGACTCCAATTTCTTTAGCATCTTTGGCTCTTATTTATACATTTTCTGCTGGTATGTGGAATATTGGAATTGAAGGTCAGATAATTATGGGTGCTGTAGGGTCCACGCTGGTAGCAAGATCATTTTTAGGTGATGATTTTATTTCTCCTTATTTACAAATAATCCTAGCAATTATTTTTGGTGGACTTTGGGGTTTGATTTCTGCAATTTTGAAAGTCAAAGGAAATGTACATGAAATCTTTAGTGGATTAGGATTAGACTTTGTAGCTTCGGGAATAGTAATTTATTTGATTATTGGACCTTGGAAAAGAGCAGGGATTGCTTCAACTGGAGGAACAGATATTTTTGACAAATCATCTTGGGTTCCTACAATAGGTAGCTCTAACTTCCCATTATTTTTACTAATAATTATATTATTTCTTTACATATCAAGTGCCCTATTGATCAAGTATAGTTCTATCGGAATAAGACTGAAGGCAACAGGTATTAATATTTTTGCAACTGAAAGATTTTATTTTACATCAGATAAATATATTATTCTTTCCTACTTATTAGCAGGTGGAATTGCAGGTATAGCTGGATTTTCTCAATCATCAGCCGCCTATCATAAATTAGTACCATCCATATCAGGAGGATTTGGCTTTTTATCTATTTTGATTGTCTTAATTTGTTCCAGAAATATTTATTTCTCTTTTATAGTTAGTTTTCTTTTTTCAGCTCTAATTGTTGGAGGTAGTCAATTACAAATAAGGATGGGACTAGACCATAGTATTATAGGAATAATTCAAGCTACATTCGTTCTTAGCTGGCTTGTTTTGCAAAAACTAGAATTAGAAAAGATTATAACTAAACAAATAACTAAGGTATTTACGAGATGATTTTTTTTGAAAATACTTTAGTAACTGTAATATCACTGAGTACCCCGCTTATTATTGCAGTAATCGGAGAGACTATTTCAGAGAAAGGAGGAGTAATTAATTTATCTGCTGAGGGTACTATAATGATCTGTGCTTTATTTGGATTTATGATGGGGTTTATTACTAATATTGCAATAATAGGATTTATATTTGCTATATTTTTGGGTGCATTTATTTCATTTTTCATTTCATACTGCGACATCAGACTTAGAATGGATCAAATAGCTGTTGGATTTGTTCTCACCATACTATTAGCACGTTTGAGTAGTTATTTAGGCCAAGACTATGTCAGAATAAATGGTCCTATGATTACTAAAATTGAAGTACCCCTGTTATCAAAAATTCCTTTTTTGGGAGAAGTTTTATTTAATCATTCCATAATTACGTACTTTTCAATTATTTTAATTCCGCTTTCTTGGTTTTTCTTAAATAAAACAACTTTTGGTTTATCTATAAGAGCATCAGGGGAAAATCCTACAGCAGCTAGTTCAAGAGGTATAAATGTAAAAAGAATGAGATTATATGGAACTCTAATAGGCGGAGCTTTATTAGGTTTAGCTGGTGCATCTTTTTCTTTATACACTAAATATGGGTGGTCAGAAGGACATACTACTAACTATGGTTGGATCGTATTAGCAATAGTTATATTTGGTGGATGGAATCCTTATAGGGCAGCTGTAGGCGCATATTCATTTGGGCTTTTACAAGTACTTGCTATCAAGGCCCAATCTGTAACTTTAGCTTTATCTCAAATTCTCCCATTATTACCATTTCCATTAATGATTTTTATTTTAATTTTCATACAATATATTAACAGAAAAGAAAGAAGCTCAATACCTAAATTTTTAGTTTCTTTAATAGGTGGTAATCAACCAGAAGCATTAGGTAAGAAATTGCCTGAGGATATAAATTAAATGAGAGATATCACAACAAAAGATATAGAAGTTTTATGGGATAAAAATTCTATAGATAGAGAAGTCAAAAGAATTGCGAAAGATATAAATTCGAAATTTAAGTCCGATAAAGCAGTTAATCTTATCCCAATTATGACAGGTGGTCTTATGTTCGTTTCTAATCTAATAGCAGAATTAGAGATACTCAGATCGGGTTGTTATCATATGTTCCCACTGATAGCTAAAACTTATGGTAATTCTACTGAATCTCAAGGTACAACAATTTATGGATATGACTTTCTTGCTGAAAATATTGATATAGATTCTCCAAGCGTTATTGTTGATGATTTAATGGATTCTGGTGAGACTTTATATAATCTTTCAGAAAAATTAGAAAAAACCTCAAATAAAAAAGTATATTCTGCTGTTCTATTGGATAAATTGGGTAAAAGGCATATGGAAATTGAACCTGATTTTAATTGTTTTATACTTGATGATAAAAGATGGGTAGTTGGGTATGGAATGGATTATAAAGGGTTATTCAGAGGTCTAGATTATGTAGGAACTATAAATATAGATTGATTTTAGATGAAAATTTCCAAAGTTATAATAGACATTATTGAAAGAGATACTGGACCACTAAAGGTAATAGATGAAAGATCTGATATTGGAGGTAAGACTACTCAAGGAATCCTAAGAATAATTACAGACGAAGGATTTGAAGGTAATTCTTTAATTGGAGATCAGGCATCAGATTCTACAGATAGAATCAAGATTATCAAGGATAAAATTGCTCCTCAAATAATAGGAATGCCATTTGAAAATAGAGAGTGGTTATGGTCGAAAGTTGATGATACAAGTGGACATGGACTTCCAATATTTTCCTCTTGGGCACCAGTAGATGTTGCATTATGGGATCTGGCTGGCAAATTTTTTAATAAACCAATATATAAACTCTTGGGTGGTCAAGATAAAGAAATACCTTTATATGCAACTTTCCCACCTAGACACATATCTCCAGATGGATTTATCAATGAAGCAGCACAACTCCTGAGTGAAGGATACTTAGCCTATAAAATTCATCCTGGAGAATTAAGTGTTAATGAAACAATAATTTCAATAGAAAAAATAAGAGAATTAGTTGATGATAAGATGACTTTAATGCTTGATAGAAATCATGGATATTCACTTCAAGAAGCTATTTTAGTTGGGCAAGCATTAGATGCAAATAATTTTTATTGGTATGAAGATCCAATCGAAACCTCAAATATTAGAGCTATAAAAAAATTGAAAGAAACTCTTATAACTCCCATAAATATGAGTGACTCAGCAGAATTTCTAATAAAACAAGCAGCTAATTATATGAGTCAGGACTTAATTGGTATGGTAAGAGGAACCACAAGAAAACTTGGAATAACTGGACTCATTAAGCAATCCGCTATGGCAGATGCTTTTGGGATAAATTGTGAAATTGGTTTAGCAGGTAATTCTATGATGAATGCAGCTAACTTGCACGTAATTGCTTCAGTTAATAATAATTCTTATTATGAATACTGGAGACCAGAGCATATACACCAATGGGGTGTTACGAACGAAATTTCTATAAACAAAAATGGAAAACTAGACATACCAAATCAGTCTGGACTAGGTATGCAATTAGATGAAAATTGGATTGATTTTCACAAAGTAGAATCTGTGGAAATATAACTTTGAAAAAGAATATATATGATGTTATTATAATCGGACTTGGTGCTATGGGAAGTTCTTCCTCATATTATCTGTCTAAAAAAGGTGCAAAAGTATTAGGTTTAGATATATATAGACCACCTCATGAATTGGGATCATCTCATGGTCATACAAGAGTAATTAGAGAAGCATATCATGAAGGAACTTCATATGTACCAATAGTGCAAAGAGCTTATGAACTTTGGAATGAACTAGATAATGAATCTGATGAAAAATTAATATTAGAATATGGTGGATTATATTTTGGAAATAATACAAATTATATTAATAATGCAAAAAAATCAGCAAAAAAATATAATATACCCCTGATAGAATATTCTCCTACCGCAATAAAAGAAAAATTTAAGGTATTTAATCCATCTGAAAAATTTAATATATTATTTGAAAAAAGAAGTGGAGCAGTTTTCCCTGAGAAAGCTATATCAACTTTTTTATCTAAAGCCCAATTATTAGGTTCTACACATAATTATAATGAAAAAGTAATTGCTTGGGAGAAAGTGTCTGACTTATATAAAATTTCAACTGATAAAGAAATTTATTACTCAAAAAAATTGATTTTTTCTTCTGGAGCATGGTTAAAAAATTTAGTACCTAAACTAAATCTTCCACTGAAAATAGAAAGACAAGTTCTTTTTTGGTTTTCTCCTAAAAACTCTCAAGATCTATTTAATTATTCTACTCTTCCCAATACAGGGTGGGATTTAGATGACGGTATAGAGTTTTATACTCAACCAAACATTGAGGATAAGGGATTTAAGGTTGCAAAGCATCATGATGGTGAATTTATTGAAGAAAATGATTTGAAAAGGGGGTCAAATGAAAAAGATTTATTGGAAGTAAGGGAATTTCTGGAAGAATATATTCCTTCTGCAAATGGTAAACTTCTAGATTCAAGAGTATGTGTTTATACAGATACACCTGATTTTGATTTTTTAATTGACTTTTACAATGATGATGAAAATATAATTATATGCTCACCTTGTTCTGGACATGGATTTAAGTTTGCTCCTGCAATAGGAGAAATTTGTTCTGAATTAATTACAAAAAAACGATCAAACTATGACATCAGTATTTTTTCAACTAAAAGATTTATGTAATACATAATAAACTTTTCGATACATTGAATAAAATTTACATTTCTGTAATAAAAAAGGTGTATATTATCTCTTAGAAACATAGTGTTTAATTCAGTGAATCCCGGACATGTGTCGCTGGTGTCAATCTCTGAAAATTTAAAAAATTGAAAGGAGATATTATGTTTTATTTGCGGAATAAATTAGTAGTCATAAGTATGCTACTAATGTCAGTCTTAATCTTTGCTGCTTGTAGTGAAGAGACTGTTGTAGAAACTGTAGTTGAAGTACCAGTTGAAAAAGAAAGTACTTTGACAACAATTCTTGATAGAGGTGAATTAGTTTGTGGTGTTAACGATAACCTGACAGGTTTTGGAGTAGTTAATTCTGCAGGAGAATTTGAAGGCTTTGATATAGACTTCTGTAAAGCTGTAGCTGCAGCAATTCTAGGAGATTCTAGTAAAGTTGAATATGTTCCTTTGACTGCATCAGCTCGATTCGAAGCTTTAGCAGCAGAAGAAATTGATTTGCTAATTCGAAATACAACATGGACTGCAAGTAGAGATAGAGATTTGGGTAATGACTTCACTGCTGCAACTTTTTATGACGGACAAGGAATGATGGTTAAAGCAAGTAGCGGTTATGACTCTATAGAATCTATGACTGGTTCAACTGTTTGTGTGTTACAAGGTACTACCACAGAGCTAAATCTAGATGATAGATTTACATCTGCAGGAATTCCTTATACTCCACTAACTTTTGAAACTAATGATCCCTTACAAGCTGCCTATGAAGAAGGTAGATGTGATGGGTGGACTACTGATAAATCTGGTTTAGCATCCAAGCGTGCTGGATTTGATAATCCTGATGATCATGTTGTTTTGGCTGAAACTTTATCTAAAGAACCACTAGGTCCTCTTACAAGAGATAATGATAGTGAATTTTATGATGTAGTACAGTGGGTGGTCTTCGGAATGATGCAAGCAGAGGAAAGTGGCATAACTAGTGCAAATGTTGCAGCTATGGCAGCAGATCCAGCAGATCCTGGTATGGCAAGATTACTAGGTGTTGGTTTTGATGGTGGTGAAGCTACGGACTTCTCATTTGGTATTCCATTAGACTTCATGCAAAAAGTAATTTCTCAAGTTGGAAATTACGGAGAAGTTTATGATGAACATTTAGTACCTCTAGGTTTGACAAGAGAAGGTAGCTTAAATGCTCAATGGACAGAGGGTGGATTAATTTACGCTCCTCCATTTAGATAGAAAAATCTAAATACACAATAGTTTATAATCTACAGGGTATTTCACCCTGTAGATTATACTAATATTAATGTTTACCTCAATATTTGAACAATTAAGATCCAAAGAATCATTTGGAAAAAAGATTCGAGTTCTTTTTTATGATCGAACTTTTAGAAATCTTTTAGTACAAATGATATTTTCAATCTTAATGATAATGTTTCTCTGGTATCTAGTTTCAAGAGCTCTAGAATTAGATCTTGGCTTTTCTCACCTTAGAAGTAGGGCAGGATTTGGATTGAGTCATACTTTTCTTATTGACTACACAAGTAATGATTCTAGGTGGCAAGCTTATTTTGCTGGAATTATAAATACTATAAGAGTAAGCATTGTAGGAATTTTACTTGCAACCTTGTTAGGTGTAATTATGGGCTTGGCTAGATTATCTAAAAACTTCCTAATAAGTAAAATTGCAGCAGGTTATGTTGAATTTATAAGAAATACACCTCTGCTTGTTCAAATCATATTTTGGCAGCTAGTTTTACTACAATTACCTCAGATTTCAAACGCTATTACTTTCGGTGGACTTTCAGTTTGGTCTAATAGGGGAATACTATTGCCATTCATTAATTCTGTAGAGAACGGCTCTTTGTGGTTTCTTGTTTTGTTGATTAGCTTAATATTTTGTTTGTTTATAAGGTCTTATCTAAATAAAATTAGGGAAGAAAATACCAATTTTTTTTCCCCTAATATTATTTCATTATTTATTTTCATTGGAATAGGGATAATTTTCTACTTTATATTAGGAATTGATCTGTATTCGGATATTCCAACCTTAGAAGTAAATCAATATGGAACATATATTCAATCGGGAGGATTTTTACTTTCACCTGAATTTGCTGCTATATTATTTGCTTTAGTGATTTATACAGGTACATTTATCACAGAAATAGTTAGAGGAAGTATTCAAAGTCTTCCTAAAGGTCAAACAGAAGCAGCACTGGCTCTAGGTCTAAGTTCTTATCAAAGAATCACTCTTATAATTTTGCCTCAAGCTCTAAGATCTATAATTCCCCCCTTGACTAATCAGTATCTAAATTTGACTAAAAATTCTAGTTTGTCAGTTGCTATTGCTTATCCTGATGTTTTTATGGTTTCAAGAACTATTATGAATAATGCTGGTCATGCTTTACCTATGTTATTTTTGATACTAATTACATTTCTAGGTTTGAGTCTATTTATTTCCTTATTTATGAATTTTTTAAATAGAAGAGTTACTAGGATAGGGGCATGATCAAATGATAGCTTGGATAAAAGAAAATCTTTTGGCAACAAAAATTGATATGCTTCTGACAATTTCTGGTGCTTTTGTAATATATTTTATTGGATCATTATTTTTTACTTTTGTTTTTACTTCAGATTGGACTTTGATTGAAGTGAATAGAAAAATACTGTTGGTGGGACTATTTCCAGAAGAGGATTTATGGAGAATTTGGACAATTTTTTATATATCATCTTTTCTAATATCTTCAACTATAAGTTTTATTTATGGATTTCAAATCAAAACTTCGATTCTTTATATTGGAATGCTTATAATCCCATTTCTAATATTCACTACATCTTCCATGCTAATAAATGTGGTATTACTTTTATTTTTTTCACTTATGTTTTATATTTCCATATATTTCATAAGGACAAACTATAAAAAAATAATTTCAAGAGGCCTAATTATTTCATGGATAATATTTATTCCTTTTATGTTTTTCCTGCTAGCTATTGCTGGTGGTCCAAAGGTTACACTTTGGGGAGGTTTTTTTGTTAATATTATTCTTGCAATAATAGCTATATTAGCAGGGTTTCCTCTAGGGGTAATATTTGCTTTGGGTAGAGCTAGTTCCTATAGAACAATAAAGCTTGTTTCAATTGCTTTCATTGAAACATTTAGGGGCGCTCCATTGATTGCATGGCTTTTCTTTGCATGGTTTGTTCTTCCAAATTTTCTTCCAGATTTATTCTCATTAAGTGATATAAATTTAGTTATCAGAGCAATGATTGTTCTTTCATTATTTTCCAGTGCATATATAGCAGAAGTAGTTAGGGGAGGGTTGCAATCTATTCCTAAAGGACAAAAAGAAGCTGCTACAGCTCTTGGTTTAAGTACGTATTTAGAATTACTTTTTATTACCTTACCGCAGGCAATTAGAATTGTTATTCCGGCAATTGTCAGCACATTTATAGCTATTTTTAAGGATACATCCCTAGTGTTTATTTTAGGTATAACCGATCTACTAAGAATTGGTAGATTGATACCTGAGCAACAGCAAGAATTTTATGGTAAATCTATAGAAGTTTTACTTATAGTAGCACTGCTTTTCTGGTTTATTTCCATAATTCTTTCACAAATAAGTAGATCTATAGAAAGGAAGCTTAATGTTAGTCAATAGGGAGGGAAATTATGAATAAAAAAATATCTGTAGAAACTAAAGAAGTCACAAAGTTTTTTGGCTCCTTTCAGGCTCTAAAAGGAATAACTGCTGATATATATGAAGGTGAAGTAGTGGTTGTTCTTGGTCCGTCTGGATCAGGAAAATCAACATATATAAGAACTATTAATGGTTTGGAAGAGCATGATTCTGGTTTGATTAAAGTAAATGGAACAGAATTAAATAATAACTTGAAAAATATTGAAAAAATCAGGTCAGAAGTGGGTATGGTTTTTCAACAATTTAATCTTTTTCCTCATTTATCAGTACTCAGAAACATAACATTAGCACCACAAAAAGTAAAAAAACTTCCCAAGTCAGAGGCTGAAGATTTAGCAATGAGTTTATTGGAAAGAGTAGGTATTCCTGAACAAGCTATGAAATTTCCCTCACAGCTTTCTGGGGGACAACAACAAAGAGTAGCAATTGCTAGAGCTTTGGCAATTCTGCCTAAATTACTGTTATTTGATGAACCTACTTCTGCTTTAGATCCTGAAATGATAAAGGAAGTTTTGGATGTTATGACTGAGTTAGCACAATCAGGTATGACTATGATTTGTGTAACTCACGAAATGGGATTTGCTAAAGAGGTAGCTGATAGATTTCTTTTTTTTGATGAAGGTCTTATAGTAGAATCAGGAACCCCAGAACATTTTTTTGAAAATCCTCAAGAAGATCGTACTAAATTATTCTTAAGCCAAATATTATAAATTTTTCTATTGTCATTTATTTTAGAGTTATATTATTATCAAATAAAATTTTAATAATTTAACTAAGGAAATAAATATGCATGAAAAGAAAAGAATAGCCGTATTTGGAGCAGGTGGTATTGGTGGAGTTGTTGGGGGAATGCTGTCTAAAGATGGTCACGATGTAACCTTAATAGATACTTGGCATGAGCACATAACTGAGATTCAAAAAAATGGTTTAGAAGTAACAAATCAAGATGAAGTTCACAACTGTAAGCCCAATGCTATTCATCTCAACATGCTTCAAGAAACAAAAGAAAAATTTGATATTGGAATAATATCAGTAAAATCATATGATACTGAATGGGTAACTCATGCTTTAAAAAATTACGTAAAGAATGAAGGCTACTTTGTTGATTTTCAGAATGGAATAAATGACTTAAAAGTAGCAGAGATTGTTGGAAAAGAAAAAACTCTAGGATGCGTTATTTTGATTAGTGCAATGGCAACAGAACCTGGAAAAGCATGGAGAACAGATAGTAGACCAGATGTTGCGTATAAAATAGGTGAATTAAGCGGTGGGTTATCCAATAGACTGAAGGAATTTGTAGATATGATGCAAGCAGTTGGTGTTTCTGAATATACTGAAGAATTGATTTCTGAGAGATGGTCAAAATTAATGATAAATTGTATGGTTAATCCCTTGGCTGGATTAACTGGTTGGGGTACTGCTGATGTTAGGTCAAAGACTATTACTCAAGATATTGCCATAAAAGTTGCAGCTGAGGTAGTAATGGTTGCTAAATCTGAAGGATATAAATTGGGTAAGATTGTAGGATTAGAACCAGATGATTTTGTAGAAGCTGCTAAAGGTGGTAAAAAAATTGAAGAAATAAAAAGTCAAATGTTAGAACAGGCAAGGCAAGCAGGTTCATCTAGTAGACCTTCTTTTGGTCAAGATGTACTAAAAAAGAGAAGAACAGAGATTGATTATCTTACAGGTTTTGTCAGTCAAGTTGGTAAAAAAAATAATGTTTCTACACCTTTTTGCGACAAAGTTACGCAGGTTGTAAACTCACTCGGAGTTGGTTTTGAACCTTCAGAAGAAAATCTTTCAGAAATAGAAAAATTACTATAAATCAAATGCAAATTTATCCCGATAGAGAATCTAAGGTTCCGAAATATAGCTACCCAAGTATATTTTCTGATCAAATTAAGGCTTTAGAAAAAGATGAAATAATAAAAAGGCTCAATGCTAGTAGAAATATCTACAAGGACGATCCTTTTAGGCCTAATTTTCATTATGTTAATCCAGAAAACACACTTAATGATCCTAATGGTTTGTGTTTTTGGAAAGGATATTGGCACCTTTTCTATCAGGCTTATCCTCCTGAAGATACTAGACAACATTGGGGTCATGCTTATAGTAAAGATTTAGTTCATTGGGAAGATTTGCCATATGCGATTTATCCTAATCCAGAAGAGGCATGTTTCTCAGGTGCAACATATGTGGAAGATAATAAAGTGATAGCAATATATCACGGTACTAAAGTTGGAAATATGATAGCTATTTCTAATGATGATTTACTGCTAAATTGGGAAAAAATAAATGATAATAGGCCGGTTATAGATATTCAGAGTGAAGATGGTTCTAAGCTTCCTTATAGAGTATTTGATCCATGTATTTGGAAAAAGGATAATTATTATTATTCTCTGTCTGGTGGAACATTACCACATTTATCATCAGGCAGAAGGAGGAGGGCTAATTTTTTATTTAAGTCTGAAGATCTTATAAATTGGGAATATCTACATCCATTTATTGAGGGAGATAATTTTACTAAAATCGGAGATGATGGAGCCTGTCCATATTTTTGGCCTCTAGAAGACAGATATATTCTTTATTTCTTCAGTCATATGAGTGGAGGGCAAGCATTACTCGGTGATTATGATAAAGATAGAGATAAATTTATAGTAACCTCCCATCATGAATTTAATTTTGGTGCAGCCCATCCCGGAGGTGTTCATGCACCCTCTGCTACTCCATCTAAAAATGGTAAAAATATAGTTATTTTTAATATGAATCATTCAAAAAATACTTATGGATGGGATCAACTTATGACACTTCCTAGAGAAATAGGTATAGCTGGTAAAGATGCTATTAATAGAGATGTCTTGACTATAAAACCAGCTGGAGAAATTGAATCTTTGAGAAAAAATCATATTTCTCTCAAGAATATAGAAATTTTACCTAATCAGGAAAAAGTTTTCGAAAAGATTAGGGGGAACTCAATTGAAATTAAACTAGATTTACAAGTTAGTGATGCATCGATGTTTGAAATACGAGTATTAAGATCGGAAAATAGTGAGGAATTCACTAGAATATCATTTTATAAAAATAGAGGTTTTAGAGATTGGGATAAGTATGATGGATGGGATCTCAAAAAAAGACTAGAAGCTTCCTACAGTATAATTTCTCTAGATACCTCATATTCAAGTCAAGATAAAGAAGTTATATCTCGACCTCCTGAGGTTGCTCCATTTTATTTATCTGAAAAAGAGAATCTAAAACTAACAATTTTTGTTGATAAAAGTGTAGTGGAAGTTTTTATAAATGAAAGACAATGTATAGCCTCAAGATTATATCCTACAAGAAAAGATAGTGTTGGTGTGTCAGTAATATCTCAAGGATCTAGCTCAAAAATCTTATCTTTGGATGCTTATGAAATGGAAAATATTTATAAAAAATAGTTTATTTATTTAGATTATTTTATTTCTATTTTTTCTTCTTTTTCTATTTTGTCGATATCCAATTCCATCCCTAATCCAACTAAATCAGTTTCATAAAATTTTCCTTTATCAGGAGTTTCAGGAGTTTTCAAAAAATGCTGATGTATTTTATTCCATTTTATTAAGAACTCTTGGTAGGGAGTATGTATTGGTACTTGAGACAAGGAAAAATGTAAAGAAGCATTTGATGAATGACCATGTGGAATTGTTATTAGATCATAAGTAGTTGCTAAGCTGGATATTTTTATAACTTCAGATAAACCACCTGCCCAGTAAATATCTGGTTGAAGAAAATCTAGAGCTTTTTTCTCTATAAATCTAAGCATTCCCCATCTTGTATAATCATGTTCTGCTCCTGAAAGAGGAATAGAAATTTTATCTTTAATTTTTTTATAAATTTCAACTCTGTCATTCATAACTGTTTCTTCTAGCCAATATGGTCTGAATTCTTCTATATTTTTTGCAAGTTGTACAACATACTTATAATCCATAGACTGCCAACAATCTAACATTATTTCATAACTGTCACCAAGTGTTTCTCTAAGAGTTTTTACCATCTCAATATTTTTTTTCAATCCTTCATTTCCTGACATTGGTCCATATCTAAAAAACCATTTTTGTGCAGTATATCCTTGATCCTTAAAATATTTTGAACGTTCTTTTACTAAACCCATATCAGTAACATTAAAACCGAGCATAGATGCGTATGCAGGAACTTCTTTTCTAGTTGGACCACCTAAAATCTTAAAAACTGGAGTTTCGTAAAATTTTCCTTTTAGGTCCCATAAAGCACAATCTATAGCACTAATTGCCATCATTGTTATTCCTTGTCGACCATGAACATTAATCCTATGCATTTGATCCCACAATAACTCTATTGCTAAAGGATCCTTACCTAAGATAATTTTGGACAGAGATTTTTCTATAACGTCAGCCTGTAAAGAATCTATAGGACCAGCTGTTCCATACATATCTTTGTCTGTATGAATCTCCACAAATATAGAGTTTGTAGAAACATTTTTATTTTTTTGAAGAGACCAATTTTCGTGTTTTTCAATTTCATATTCAGGATATATATCTATGGGCCTAACTAGTCTTTCTTCCCAGAATTCTCCATCAGATTCAAAATGACCAGATAAGTTTCTAATTACTAATTTTGTTATTTTCATATCTTAAAATTACTTCCTTTCCTCTAGTGGGCCAATCTATAGTAGTTCCTTTACTTCCTGAATTATAAGCATTTATTAAATCTTTTTCATCTTTTATACCCCAATTCCTTACAGAAATATTTTTTTCATAAGCTTCTGAAACCATATTATATTCACTATTTGAAGCTTTTGGACAAATCATATCAATTTTATTTTTACTACATATAATCAAATCATTTGGTGTAATTCGATCGATTAGCCAAGCAGTATTTTCATTTATACAAAAAAAATTAAATCGTATGATTTGCTCGATATAAAAACTACTAATTGTTATGCCTCCAATTTCAAATATTTTTTTTTCAGAATGTAGCCAATTATATTTTTCCAAGTAATTGTAGACAATTTGTGATAATTCCTGATCTCTTGATTTTAATTCAAGATGTAAATGAGCTTTATTTTTATATCTTATTAATACTTCATCAAGTTTGGGTATATAGAAACTTCCATTGGTA
This sequence comes from Dehalococcoidia bacterium, assembly GCA_022451965.1. NCBI lineage: Bacteria > Bacillati > Chloroflexota > Dehalococcoidia > Dehalococcoidia bacterium. The sequence goes on from JAKUNJ010000007.1 coordinate 100,515, forward strand.
TTAAATTTATTTTTTACTTCTATGTGTCTTAATTCAGAATAATTCATATTAGAAATCACACCCTTACTACCTGATGTTCTTACTAAATTATGATCATGAATAACTATGGGTATTTTGTCTTTAGTAAGTTGAACATCAAATTCAAAATTATAAAACCCTTTTTCTAGAGCTAGATCAAAAGAATGTATAGTATTTTCCGGAGATTCCTCTGAATACCCTCGATGAGCTATTAAGTTGAATTCATTATTAAACACTTATTTGATAACTTTATGAAAATTTATGAAAAAATAAACTTCAATTTTGATATGTTTTTTATGTAAACTAACTACCTTGATAGTATACTAGTAATATATACACTTTATAATTATTATGTTCAATGACTATAAATTAAGTGATATTTCTGAAATCGAAACTCCCGAATTTCTAATATTTGAATCTAAAGTAGAATCAAATATAGATACAATAATTTCAATGATTGGAGATAAAAAAAGACTTGTCCCTCATGCAAAGACTCATAAGTCAAAATATATCTTAAATAAGTTAATTAAGAATGGAATTACTAGGCATAAAACCTCTACGCTTAATGAGCTGGAAGTTCTAGCTGATTGTGAACCAGAAGAATTGATACTAGCATATCCAATTTCATCCTTAAAGAAAATTGAAAGATTTCAAAAAATCATTAATAAATTTCCTAAAACAAAATTCTCAACAATTGCTTCTAATATTTATCATATTAACTTACTGAAAAATATTGAAGGTTTGCATGGAGTTTATATTGATTTAGATACTGGAATGAATCGAACAGGTGTATTAATTGACAATATTGATGAATTCTTACTTCAAATCTTTGGTACCGAAAATATTAATATTCTAGGTATTCATGCTTATGATGGCCATATGCATGGAAAAACCGATATCGAAGAAAGAAAAATTGAATCTAAAAAAACTTTGGATGAAATTAGAATTTTGGAAAATAAGTTGAAAGAAACTTATTATCTTAATAATCTTGAAATTATAGTTGGAGGTTCTTGGTCATTTCATTTTTATATTGAAGAAAAAGATATTAAGTTATCTCCTGGTACATGGATATATTGGGATGCATCAAATATCAAGCAAAAAGAATTAGATTTTATAATAGCTGGAGTTGTAATAGGTCAAGTAATTGATGAAAATAAAGATAATGACACAGTAACAGTGGATATAGGTGCAAAAGCTATTTCATCTGATCCTATTACTGAAAATAGATTTAATCTTGTTGATAAACCCAATTGTAAGTTAATTTTTCAAAACGAAGAGCATGGAATTATAAAGTTGAATGGAGAATCTTTATCATTTGGAGATTATGTTTTGGCTCAACCTGGTCATGCTTGCACAGTATCACCTAAGTATTCAAGAGCTTTGAAAGTTAATGAAGAAGGGTTTGTGTCAGGAGAAATAAAGATTGATGCTAGAGATAGAGTCTAGTATTTGATGGGTTATTTTTTCGATAATAATAAAATAAACTTTATGGAAAAATGAAAAAAATAAAAAAAGTAGAAAATAAGAAATTAGATGTAGTTATAGTTGGTGCAGGTTTTGCAGGTATGTATATGCTTTATAAATTACGTCGACTGAATTTGAAAGTTGAAATCATTGAAAGAGCGTCAGATGTTGGAGGTACATGGTATTGGAATAGATATCCAGGAGCAAGATGCGATATTGAAAGTATAGAATATAGCTATTCATTTTCTGAAGAACTCCAACAAGATTGGGTATGGTCAAATAGATACTCTGATCAATCAGAAATATTAAGTTATGCTGGACATGTGGCTGATAGATTTAATTTGCGTAAAGATATCAATTTTGACCTTAGTGTTAATTCAGCAAGATATGATGAAAATTCAAAGAAATGGGAAATAATTACTGACTCAAACCAAAAATTTACTGCAAGCTTTTGTGTAATGGCTACTGGAACACTTTCTTCCATCAAGGATCCAGACTTTGATGGATTAGATTCTTTTGAAGGTGATTGGTACTTAACCGGAAAATGGCCACATAGTGGAGTTGATTTTACCAATAAAAAAGTTGCAATAATAGGAACAGGCTCTTCAGCAGTACAATCAATTCCTGTTATTGCTAAACAGGCAAAAGAATTAAAAGTTTTTCAAAGAACTCCGAATTATTCTATTCCAGCAAAAAATAGGCCACTAACAAAGAAGGAAATAATTAGAGCCAAATCTAGTTATTCAGATATAAGGAATAAAGCTAGATATACCAGGGCTGGAATCAGCTATAACCAATATGATGAAAAAAAACTACTAGATCTTTCAGAAGAAGAAAGAATAAATGAATTAAATAAAAGATGGCAAATAGGAGGACAAGAAGTTTTTCTTTCTGGATTTACTGATGTTGCAGTTGAACAAGAAGCTAATGATCTTGCCGCTGAATTCGTAAGGCTGAAGATTCATGAAATTGTAAAAGATACCAAAACTGCGAATCTTTTATCACCAAAAAATACTATTGGTTGCAAAAGATTATGTGCAGATACAAATTATTTTGAAACATATAATCGAAAGAATGTTGAACTATTAGATATAAACGTTGATCCTATTACTTCAATAACTAAAAATGGTATTTCAACCAAAGAAAAAGAATTTAAGTTTGATGTGATAATTTTTGCTACTGGATTTGACGCAATGACTGGAGCATTATTATCCATTGATATTACTGGAAAAGATAATATTAAATTGTCTGAAAAATGGATTGATGGTCCTAGATCCTATTTAGGATTGTCAATTAATGGTTTTCCTAACCTTTTTACAATTACAGGACCAGGAAGTCCATCAGTTCTTACTAATATGATGGTTGCAATTGAACAACATGTTGAATGGATATATGATTGTATTCATAAATTAACTACTTCTAAAAATAATCAAATAGAAGCTACTATATCAGCTGAAAATGATTGGATGAATCATGTTGAGGATGTGGCGAGTAATACTCTAAGGTATTCTTGCAATTCTTGGTATGTAGGTGCAAACGTTCCGGGTAAAAAAAGAGTTTTCATGCCATATATAGGTGGCCAAGATATATACAGAAATAAATGTAAAGAGATTTCTAATAATAACTATCAAGGTTTTGTAATTAGTTAGTTAAGAACTTCTGGATATCTTTCATGCATAATTCTGCATTTGTGATATTTCCAATTTCTGTGTTGAAGCCGTGTAAAGCACCATCATAAATTTTCATTTCTGTATGAACTTTTTCTTTAATTTGATCATAATACTCTAATGCTTCTGATTTCAATACATCACATTCAGCTATAGCTATAAAAGTTTTTGGTAGATCTGTATTTTCAGTATCTTTGTTTAAGGCTGAAAATCTATTTATTTCATCATCTATATAGTGATCCCAAAACCATTTCATAGTTTTTTTATCTAAACCATAGCCTTCCTCAAACTCTTTATATGATTCAGACTCAAAGTTATTATTAGTCACAGGGCAAAACAAAACTTGAGACTTAATTATTTCCTTTTTCGTTTCTCTACATAATAATGAGACAGCTCCAGCAAGATTTCCACCAGCTGATGTACCACAAATGGAGATATTATTCTTATCAATGTTAAATTCATTACTATTTTCATAAAAATAAATTAATGATTTGTAGCAATCTTGTAAGGGGATGGGAAATTTATTCTCAGGTGCTAATCGATAATCAACAGAAATAATTTTGTATCCAGTTAATTTTGCTAATTTTCTACACATTGAATCGTCTGCCTCTAAATCACCTAACACCCATCCACCACCATGAAAGTTTACCAGAAGAGGTTGTAATGAATTCTCTATGTCAGAAAAAATTCTGATATTTATTTTAGTACCATTTACATTGATATTTTTATTTTCAATACTCTTAATACTAATATTTTTAGTGGGAAAAAATAATTTTGATTTGTTAAATTGATTCCTAGCTTCGATTGGTTCAAGCTCATAAGTAAGAGCTGATTTAATTTTTTTTCTTTCTTTTAGTTGATCTAAAGATTCTTGGTTTAGCATTTTTTTGTTTTAGTTTATTATATAAGTATGATACATCAAGACAGGAGTTTTGACGGAAGATTTGGGAAATAATAGTATGTAATTAATCCTCAAGATTTTACCCCTCAGTATCATACTTGAGGATTTCTGTTTTAAGTTAGGAAAATTTCTTTGATTAGTTATCTTAAAAATAATTCTTTTTTTTTATCAAAAAGTTTTCAATCATTAATATTTTCGCGATCATTTGCACAATATTCTGTGCATATTAGAGCTTTAATATTTAGTTGGTTAGCATTTGAAATCACTCAAAAAGATATATGGGTAGGTATAGTCCTTGGAGCTGGCTCTAGTCCAATTTTTATAACAAGTTTCTTGGGTTCATTTTTATCAGAAAAATATAATATAAATAAATTATTATTTATTTCCTATTTATTATTTTTCTTAGCATTAATTCTTATGATATTTATTGACTATGATAATATTTATATTCTCTTGATATTAAGTGTAACTTTTGGGGCTATACCTGGAATATGGCAAACAGTTTTTCAGACAATTTTAGTTAACACCAATACTAAAAAAGATCTTTCAAAAATAAATTCTTATTATTACTTAATTATTTTTTTTGGAGAAATGATGAATCCTATAATTTTTGCATATCTTATTACATCATTTTCAATAAATTATGTTATAGTTTTTGCTTCAATCTACTTAGTTTTTAGTATAATTTTGGTAAATTTTCATCCTAAAGATCTTCAGGAAAAAAGAAAGAATAATTATATTAATTATGATTCTTATCAAGATATTTTTAGGAATAAACCAGTAATATTTTGGGCAGTTATAATTGCAGCATTTCAATCAATTTTTGGAGTTACTTTATTTGTAGTTTTACCTAAATATGCCAATATCCTTGATGTTGGAGCAACTGGTTTTGGTATTATGAATGCCTCTGTAGGAGCGGGAATGTTTTTTGGTTCAATGTTATCGATTTTTACAGGAGTATTCAGAAGTAGAATTACAATTTGGATTATATCTAGCTTAGGCTGGGATATAGGTCAATTACTATTTGCTTTTTCTGAAAATTATATTTTTTCACTCTTATGTCTTTTTTTAATGGGTATTAGTGGAGCATATTGGATGGTTGCAGCTACTCTAATTTTTCAAGATCAGACTGGAAAATTTGATAGGAATAAAATTATGGGTCTTTTCTCTCTCGTGCTATCAATATTTTTTATAGGTTGGTTTGTAGGAGGAGTTATATCAGATATTACTAATGCTAAGATAGCTATAATTATAAGTGCAGTGTCAGTTTATCCTGTGATTATTATTGGGCTTTCACTTTCCAAAAAATTAAGGAGAGTCTAATCTTAAGTATAATGGAAAAATTATTCACTCTTATAATAGAAGAAAAAGTGAGGTATGGATGCTATCTAGAGAAGACTTAAAATTATTTGTTACAAATTTTATTGATTCAAATAAAGATTTGCCTATTAAATTATCCAAAGAAGTTCTTTCTAATCCAGAAACAGGTTACAAAGAATTCAAGACCAGCAAAAGCGTAAAGCAAGCATTCCAAACTATGAATTTATCAATTAAAGATAAAATTGCTGTAACTGGGTTATCTACAAGAATTGACGGAGCAAACCCTGGTCCTAATGTTGCTGTGATAGGGGAATTAGATGGATTACCTGTACCTGGACATCCTTATGAAGATAAAAAAACTAATGCTGCCCATGCCTGTGGTCATCATATTCAGTTAGGAAATATGCTAGCAAGCTTAATTGGTCTAAATAACAAAGAAGTTCTTGATAATTTATCAGGATCAATAACATTTATAGCTGTACCTGCTGAGGAGTATGTTGAAATTGAGTGGAGGAGTAGTGAAAGAGATAAAGGTAAATTTGAATTTTTAGGTGGCAAGCAAGAATTTGTAAAATTGGGACAATTTGATGATATCGATATATCTATGATGACTCATGCAAAAGGAAATTTTTCAGGCTTTGGATACGGAGGTACAGGTAATGGTCTAATAGCAAAGTTTATTGAATTTCATGGAAAATCATCACATGCTGGAGGTGATCCTCATTTAGGAATAAATGCATTAAATGCTGCTAATTTAGCTTTGATGGGTATCCATGCAAATAGAGAAACCTTTGTTGATGATGACCACGTTAGAGTTCATCCTATAATTACTAAAGGGGGCTTTGTTGTTAACCAAGTACCAGAGATAGTTACAATGGAAACATTTGTTAGAGGAGCTTCAATCGATTCAATTATAAATGCCAACTTGAAAGTAGATAATGCATTAAGAGCAGGTGCTATGGCTGTTGGAGCTGAGGTTAAGATTACTACTTTACCAGGTTATTTTCCACTATCTCATGATAAAAACTTAACAAACATTTATAAAAAAAATCTTGAAGCATCTAAAAACCAAAATATTGAATTAGGTCATAGCGGTGGTTCGACGGATATGGGAGACCTCGCACATTTGATGCCTGTTATTCATCCCTATGTTGGAGGAGCTACAGAGGCTTCAGCTCATACCTCTGGTTTTATCATAAAGGACTATAATTTGAGTGTAATAGAAGCTGGTAAAATGATGGCTCATACTGTGATTGATTTACTTTCAGACGGAGCAAATTTAGCAAAAAAAATTATTTCTAGTCATCATCCAAAGTATTCTAAGAGTGAATATATAAAAGTTATGAGAGATCTAAGCAATATAGAAATTAAGAATTATAATTTATAGGAATAGATATGAATTTATTTAAACTTAATTTATTCATAAGCATATTTTCTTCTTTCTTAATTACTATTTACTTAGTTATTTTCACTGATATTGGTTGGGAGATTGTTATCTTACCAATATTTATAATTATAATCTCATTAATGGTAATTTATTTGAAAGTAAGATCAAAATAATCTAGTCCGATCTAGATTCAATTCTGTTTCTTAAGATTTCTAGGTCTATTCTCTTAAGATCAAGATTTAAGTTTGACTCAAGTTGAGTTTTTTGTATTTTTAGTTCCTCAAGAACCGAATCATAATTTTTAGATTCTAAATTTTCAATCATTGAATCTATTTTAGATATTTCCTTAGTTATTTCATCACTAATAAATTCTTTCTCTAATTCTAATTCTCCCTGTCTTATCTCAGATGAAGGTTCATGAAATCTTTTCATTTGAGAATTAGATTCTTGGGGTTTGGTTTTATCCGAATCAAAATAATCTATACTAAGTATAGTCGAAGAATAAATACTTATTATTAGAATAAGTATTGAAATTATAATTACAGAAATCTTAAATATATTATTAAACATTAAGAAATAATATACCACGTATACCAAAACTTTTATCTAGGGGAAAAAATGAAATATATTGTTGCTCACAGAGGATTATCAAGTAAAGCTCCGGAAAATACTTTAGAATCATTTGATTTAGCAATTTTATCTGGAGTAACTCATATAGAATTTGATGTTCATTTATCAAAAGATAATGAAGTCGTAGTAGTTCATGACGATACTGTTGATAGAACTAGTAATGGAGCAGGAAAAGTTAATTCTATGACTTTGGAAGAATTACAACAATTAGATTTTGGATCTTGGTTTTCAAAAGAATTTTCTCATTCAAAAATTCCATCTCTTAGAAATATTCTTATGAGGTATAAATCTGTTAATTTAGTAATTGAAATTAAGGGTAAAGATAAATTTTTAGTTGAAAAAGTTTTCAAAATTATTCACTCTAATCAATATTGGAAAGAAAAGATATATAAGTCAAAAGAAGATGAGCCTGGAATAATTTTTTGCTCATTTCATACAGATCAGTTAATGAGATTGAGAGAGATTTCTAATGATATATTCATAGGGTATTTGGTAAAGGAAATTAATCAAGATATTCTCAACTTTGCTTCAAGTTTGAGTCTTGATGGAATTTTTTCGTACTATAAATCCTTAAATAAGGAAAATATGACTTTATTAGATAATTATTATGTTAGTTGTTATGGATTTAAGAAACCAGATGAAGTTGGGGAATTATTAAATATGGGAGTAGATGCAGTTACTGTTGATTGGCCAGATAAGTTGTAATATTCAAATCTTCTTGAATATTTTTTTTCAATAAAATATAATTTCACATTAATGAAACACTAAAGCTTTCAAGAAATAAGAAAGGAACTATTATGTCTTCTACTAAGTTTGGTGGATTAGCACTTTTTTCAGCTGGAGTTATTAGTACAATCTTTTTTGTTATTCAATTTTTAGCCCAAGCTCCTGATACTTCTTCTGCTTCAAATGTTTGGGAAGTATTTGTATCTGATAACAATTCATTAGATGACTGGTGGTATGGCCTAACAACCTATATTCAAGTTTTTACTAATGCAATAATTGCTTATGTATTTGTAATAATAGTGAATGAATTTGTAAGAAGTAAGATTAAATCAAATTCTATCAGAATGGGTAGTATTTTATTTCTAATAGGTACTTTAGGTTTTATAACTGCAGGATCAGTCGATGTAGCTCTAAACTACACAGGTGAAACACCTAATGCGAATCAGTTCAGTTTATCATCTTTGCAATTTGGTATGTGGATGATTTTCACACCTATTGCATTTGCAGGTGGGGGACTAATAGCTCATGCACTATCTAAAGTCCCAGGATACAACAACCTGATATGTTTAGGAACTGCAATCATAAATGCTATTGCAGCTATTGCAATAGTAGTTCAAGTTATTTTTATTTCTGATGCAAATGATCCCAGTACCATTTGGGGAATATTCATTCCAGTAGTATTGGCATTTCTTGTGTCAAATTTATTCAATTTATATATTGGATATAAGTTAACAAAAGAATAAGGAGTATATTATGGGAAAAATTTCTGCGGCTAAGTCTGCTGGTTACTGTTTAATTTTTGGTCCAATAATTGCATTAATTTGCTTTTTCCTTCAACCGGGTGGTGTTCTTGGTATCGGAGGTTCGCCTGAAGCACTTGATTTTGCTCAAGGAATGAATATACTTGTCGAAAATTCAGAATTAGGAATTATTACTGCATTTCTAATTACAATTGGATTAATAAGTTTATTATCTGGACAAATGTATTATATTCAAAGTATGCAAGATGGTAATGGTTTTGGAATTGGAAGAGTTGCTATTCCATTTTTCTTCGTGGCAGTTTTTGGTTGGGTAATAGCTAATGCTATTGCTATTTCAACAGCATCTGAAGTGTTAAATTCAACTGATATGCTTGCTTTATCATCTGCAATTAATACTACTTCACTCTTTAGTTTTGGAGTAGGAGGATTATTTTTAGCATTAGCTGCATCAACAAGAGATGAAATAAATAAAAATATAACTTATTTTGCAGGAATAGCAGCTATTGTAGTTTTTGTTTTAGCATTTATTGGAGCCTTTGCTCCTGACCAATCTAACACTTTGCAAGCAATAGCGGGTTTATGCTTCATAATATACTCTATTTGGAGCATCCTAATAGGTAGAGTAATGCTTTCTAAATAGTTATTTTTTATAAGTTTATTATTCTTATGATATAAGTAATACTTAAGTGATTATAGTGTTATATATTTTCAATAATTATTTAAACAAATAATTAATTACTTAGATTCAATTCCATAAATGGTGTAATATTTTAAAAGATATATTTAAAAGAGGGGAAAATCTTTGAAAAATAAATCATTTTTTTATTTGATGCTTGCAGCAGCAATAGTTCCATTTTTAGTCTCAGTTTATTTTTGGTTTTTTACTGACGGTAATGAAATGGAAGCTATTTTTGTAGGAATATGGGTACCATCCATATTAGCATTTGCAACACTTTTGCAGGTTACAAAGAGCTAATGTCTTCAGAATTAATAGTCATACTAGCTTTTATTGTTGTATTAATATTTTTTGTTGGCGGTATATTTACAGTTCTAGAACTAGGGAAAACAGAAGAAAAAGCTAAAAAATAAAATGGACCATAGCCATTATTATCGTTCCAGAGAGAACAAGAATGCCTATCAATATTAGTGGGTTTTTTTGTTCCATAACTTAATTTTACAATTAATATTTTTTGTTAACTAACGATTAAGAATCATTATATGTAGAAAACTAAGTTAAAAAAAAATCGAAATTAATGTTTTAATATAATAAGTAAACAAAAAAATTCAAAGGATTTTTAATGGATATATATGTTGGTAATTTACCTTGGAGCATAGATGACGAAGGATTAAAAAATCTATTCTCTGAACATGGTGACGTAATAAGTGCAAAAGTTATTACAGACAGAGATACAAACCGATCTAAGGGTTTTGGTTTTGTTGAAATGGATGATGACTCAGCTGAAAGTGCTATAAGTTCTCTAGACGGATCAGAAGTAGAGGGAAGAGCAATAAAGGTAAATAAATCTAAGGGTAAGAAATAAAAATCCACTTTTAATCTAGTTTATAATCTTGATCATTAGAAAATAATTTCAAAGTTTCACTATTATAATTAATCTCCTAAGATAACTATTTTTATTTATTCTTAGTTAAGTGTTTTCATAATCATTTCTTAGTTTCTAAATATCTAATATAATCATTATCTATATGGATCATGACTTAGTTAAATTTACAGGAATATTCTCTGCTATTGTTGTGGGATTTTTTATTGGTATGCGACATTCTTTGGATGGAGATCATGTCGTTGCAGTATCAACGATGGCCAAGGATATAAAAAGTTTTTTTAATACAATTTGGATAGGTTTTTCTTGGGGATTAGGTCATTCAACTCCTTTGATCATAATTGGTTTATTAGTTCTTACTTTAAGGGAAAGTATTATAGAGTTTTATGAACCTATTTCAGAATATTTTGAATTATTAGTTGCTCTAATGTTAATTTTTCTAGGATTGCAAGTATTTTGGAAACTTTACAGAGGTAATTTTCATTTTCATAAGCATGAGCATGATGGTGTAAATCATATGCATGTTCATAATAGTCATGCTAAAAATAGTTTAGAATCCAAAAATCACAATCATAACATTATTTATAATCTATTATCGTTTTTTAGAATTAAGTCTTATTTGATAGGTACTATACACGGCTTAGCAGGAAGTGCAGCAGTGATACTTGCAATTTTACCCACTTCTCCAAGTTTCATTTCAGGATTTAGTTATTTGATTTTCTTTTGCTTAGGGACAATTGTATCTATGACATTAATGACATTCTTAATAGCTACGCCTTTTGTTATTAGGAATGGATCAGATATTCTTCAAAAAATATTAATTTCTTTTGCAGGTATTTTGAGTGTTTTTTTGGGATTTGCATTGGGATCAGATTTATTATTCGATTCTAGTTTTACTGATGTATTGTGGTATTAATTTATAATCTATTATCAGATATTTGAGAAGCTCCTTCTAAAAAAGATGATCGAAATTGTATTCCCCATTTATTATCTTTTTTAGTCATTATCCATAATGTCTTAAAAGAATGATATTCATCTCCATTTGATTTTCTTCGAGATTGATCTAAAACAAGGTGAACTTTAGTTAGATTTGATTGAATTGATTTAATATTTTTAGTTACTGTATGGTCCCAACCTTCACTTAATAATTTCTTAGTTTGAATATCAAACCCTTTTGAAAAATCTTCCTCAGTGCTAAAAATAGAAAATTCATTTTCCCACAATCTTATATGCGGGAAGTGTAAAAATTCTAAGCAAATGTCAATATTTCTTTTATTAAAACCTTCTTCATTCCAGTAGATTGCAGTTTCTATAGCTTCTTTTTCAAAATCTTTCATATAAAGTAATAAGTTATTTTTACAAAAGTCTAACATAAATCTTATAATTTTATTTTTTTAGAAATATATATAATACAAAAAAATAAAATTATTATAAAAATAAAATAATCTCACTAATATATATAGATGGAAGTTACGTTTATATATCCTAATCAATTATTTGATAGTAATCCTGCTTTATCTAGGAATAGAAAAAATTACATAATCAGACATCCGAATTTTTTTTCAAAAGAAAATGATTATAAATTACATAAGCAAAAACTGCTTCTACATTTTTTGAGTACAGAAGATTATGCAAAAAAGCTTATTGATTTAGGTTATGAATGTGAAATAGTAGAACACAATGAGTATGATAATTTTGTAAATAGAATTTTGATTTCAGATGTCACTAGAATTCACTTATGCGTCCTTAATGATCACTCTTTAGAAAAATCTTTAATGGACAAATTTTCCCTCAAAGCCTCTATAATTTTTGTAGATTCTCCTTACTTTTTAGAATCACAGAAAGAAACATTAGAATATTTTAATGATAGAAAAAAATTTCAATTATCTCATTATTACAAAAAACTTCGAATCAAGCATAATATTCTTATTCAAGAAGATAATAGACCCAAAGGAGGTAAGTGGAGTTATGATGTTGAAAATAGGAAAAGACTACCTAAGGGAAGTGTTATCCCAGAGAATATTAGACTAACTTATAATGAAAAATTATTAGATAAGTATAAAGCAAAAATCATTTCAGAATTCCCTAATAATCCAGGTTCATTGGAAAATTTTAATTATCCAATAAATACTTCTCAAGCACTTGAAGTTTTTTCGAATTTTCTCATTGAAAAGTTTAGAAGATTTGGTGACTATCAAGATGCAATTTTGGATGAAGAAACTTTTCTATTTCATAGTATAATTTCACCATCAATGAATATCGGTCTATTGACCCCAAGAGAAGTCATTAATACTACGTTGTCTTTTTCAAAAGATAATTATATAGGCTTAAATTCATTAGAAGGTTTTATAAGGCAAATTCTAGGTTGGAGAGAATACATTAGAGGAATTTATTTATCTAATGGTAAATTTCAGAAAAGTTCAAACTATTTTGAAATTTCAAATGACTTACCTCAATCTTTTTATTCAAGGATATCTCTAGCTCCAGTAGATAATTCAATTAAAAAAGCTAACAGTTATGCTTACTTACATCATATTGAAAGGTTAATGATAATTGGAAATATAATGCTACTTCTCGAAATAGATCCTGTAAAAGTTAATAGATGGTTTATGGAATTATTCATTGATTCATATGAGTGGGTAATGGTGCCAAACGTATTTGGTATGAGTCAGTTCTCTGATGGAGGCTTAATGGCTTCAAAACCCTACATAAGTTCTAGTAATTATATTCTCAGAATGAGTAATCATACAAAAGGGGAATGGTCTGTAATTTGGGATTCTTTGTATTGGCAATTTATTTCTAATCATAAAGAAAAATTAGTCACTAACCCTAGAATGAGCTTAATGGTAAATATTTTTGACAAAAAAACTAACAAAGCAAAAAAAGATATTAAATCTATATCTGAAAATTTCAAAGAGTATATCTTTTAGGATTCAAACTGCCTTAATCTAGGATCTAATTTATCCCTAAACCAATCTCCAAGAAAATTTAGAGAAAATACAGTTAATACTATTAGTGTTGTTGGAATTATCATTTGATATCTGTAAGGATATGTTCCATTTATCCAACCCTCATTCCAATAATCTGAAGCTAATTTTACTAAATTACCCCATGCTGTCCAATGTCTTGGTATTGCAATATTAAAAAAACAAAGAACAGCTTCTAGAGTAATTATCATTGCGCAATTAAAAGTTGCTATAACCATAATATCGTTTAGATGAAAAGGTAATATATGTCTGATAATTATTCTTCTTAGACTTGAGCCCGATATAAGAGCAGAATTTATATATTCACTATTACGCATAATTAAAGTTTTAGCTCGAATAATTCTTACAAAATTTTGCCAAGTGAAAAGAACAAGAATACATGCAAATACCCATATATCATTGCCTAGAATAATTGTTGTCATTATTGCTATTAATAAAATCGGTATAACGCTGGTAATATCAACTATTCGCATTATAATTTCATCAATTATCCAATACTTTGGTCGAAATGCGAACCATCCAGAAATTATACCTAAAAAAGAGCCTATTATACTACCTACTATCCCTGTTAATATCATCAAAGAAAGGTTCCACCTAGCTCCATATATCAATCTAGAAAAATAATCTCTTCCAATTGTATCTGTACCTAAAAGATATAAACCACTAGGCCACCAATTCCATTTTTTTGTATCCTCTCTTATCACTCTTAAATCAAGTGAAATAATATCATTGACATTATCTTGAATATCTTCATTAGCAATATATTCTATAAATCCTTTTGTCTCATCCTTATATATTTTTATAAATTCTAAGTTTGGCATAGGACATTCATTTTGAGATAGCCCTAAGCAATTAGAAAAATTATCAAATTTTATTTCATCAATATAATTGCCATTCCTATTCACATCAACAAAGTTGGTATTTGGACCTAGCTTAAAATCTATTTTTCCTCGTTCCCCTTTCTTAATAATTTTATTTTCAGTATTTTCATTTTCTAACTCTAATAACTGTATCCATCTTGGTGTTTGACTAATTTGGCCTTCGGCTTTTATAAGATCAAAGTTTTGTAAATTATATAATCCACTTACTATTCCAGGAGGCATTAATCTAGCTCTAGTATCAGCCACATATGGGTTATAAGGTGCAATTAATGGGGCAAATATTCCTAATAAAGATATTATTATTAGAAAACTCAGAGAAAAAATAGGATATCTTCTGAAGAATAAAAATAGATAACTAAGAAAAAACTTAATTTTTATAAATGAAAACATATTCAAAATTATATATTTTATAAAAATAGTGACAATTCATCTTAAGGAACAAAAGCTTGGACTCAACTAATTTTATTATGATCAATATCATATAAATGGTATAAACGATTCTCAGAAATTTTCATCCAAGTTTTTTTATCTACAATTTTTCCATTTTTATCTTTGTAGATTATTGTATTATCTTTTATTAATAATGATTTTCTCATTTTATTCATATCTTAAAAATTATTTGATATAAAAATATATAAATGTAAGCAACATAACAAAACTGGATGTCTTATTCCTAATTTATTTCTCCTAGATCATATAGATGCTTTAAAGCTGTTAGTTCTATTGAATCTCCATCATCGAAAATCCAAAATAATTTTGGAAATATATAAGAATTAAACTTAGACTTTGCTAAGTTTAATTTATCATTATCTAGATCTTTATTTTGAAGAATAATTTTTTTTATATCTGAAAATTCATTCTTGGTAAATCTAAATAATTTTTCAGCATTATCAAGTCTTTTCTTTGATTGAGGCGTTATTTCCATACCTTCAAGATTAAGATTTAGTCTCTCATCTTGAATATAATTTGTTAATATTTCAAAGAAATTTTCTAGTTCACTTAATGAATTTAGCAATATCTTAGATTCTACATGTTTTGGATTTTTAGTTATTTCTAAAAGAAAAATTTCCACCTGAAATATTATTTGTTTTTTGAAATTTTCCTCACTCATTAGGAATTATTTTGAAAGTTAATTAATCTTATTGCTTACCTCTAGATTGATTAACTTTCAATGGCCTTCCATCCATCTCATACCCCTCTAGAGCGTCTATTGCTTTTTGTGCTGATTCATCGTCCATTTCTACAAACCCAAAACCTTTTGACCTATTAGTGTCTTTGTATTTTATTACAGTGGCACTTTCTACATCCCCATATTGTGAAAACAATTCTTTTAATTCGTCGTCATCAACCTTCCAAGGGATATTACCAACATAAATATCCAATCTTTTATCCTTATTAACTTTTATCCATATTAACTTAATTACACCATTATTTATGTTAAAAATACATACTTTAACTTATGAATTTAATCTAGAGAACTGATAAATCTTTATTTAGTGGCAAGGAATATCAGCTCTCTAAGAATGATTATAAAATATCATAAATAAATTATAAATTTGTATGTCATATTTGGGGATTTATGATGTTACATTAATGAGACAAATTTTAAAAAATAAATATTATTCTTATTGGATGACCCAAAATATTTATAGAGAACCGACTTTAATGTCCCTCAATGTCGGTTCTCTTACCAAAAAAATTACCAATTAATTTCTTTAATATTTTTTGACTTCAGATAATTGTTAGTTTTTGAAAAAGGCTTACTACCAAAAAATCCTCTGTGAGCAGATAAAGGGGATGGGTGTACAGATTTCAAAATCAAGTGATCACAAACATCTATTTTTTCTATCTTTTTTTGAGCATGATTGCCCCATAGTATGAAAACTAAATTTTTTTTATGTTTATTTAATATTTCTATCACTTTATCTGTGAATATATCCCATCCAATTTTACTATGTGATAAAGGTTTATTTTTTTCTACTGTTAGAGTTGTATTGAGTAGAAAAACACCTTGCTCAGCCCAGTTTTTTAAATTTCCTGTTTGATTTTTTTTTTCATAAGATAAATCTTTTTTTAGCTCCTTTAGAATATTTGTTAGAGAAGGAGGATTTGAAATATCATCATTAACTGAAAAGCAAAGTCCATTTGCCTGACCGGGACCATGGTAAGGATCCTGCCCTAAAATAACTACTTTTACATCTTTAAAATCACAATAATTGAAAGCATTAAATATTTCAGATTTTTTGGGATAAATTTCCTTACCAGAATTATATGAATCTAATAAGAACTGTTTGATTTTAAGCATATATTCTTTTTCAAATTCATCTGCTAATTTCTCTTTCCATCCTTTTGGTAATCTTATTTTTTTTTTCAATACTTTATTTTTTATAAAGATAATTTTTTAAGTTTGAATAACTTATTCCCATAGTTAACATCGAAGCAACTATAGCCTTAATCATATCGCCAATTAAGAAAGGGTATACTGCTTGAGATAAAAGCTCACCTTTATCTGGCCAACCAAAATCAAAAATAGAAAGCCAAATTAATGCTGGAATATATACAGCCATAGTCCCTACAATATATGCCCAGATACTTTTAGAACCACTTAATCCTTTGCTGACTAGTAATCCGACTAAAAGTGATGAAAGAACAAATCCTATTAAGTATCCACCAGTTACACCAATAGAGTAGTTCCATCCTCCATTTCCTCCCTGAAAGACAGGTAAGCCTGCTAATCCTATAAATATGTATCCTAGTGAAGCAGAAAAGCCCCATTTGGGTCCCAGAATACCACCCATTAGTAATATTCCCATAGTTTGAAATGTTATTGGAACGGGATTTCCTGGAATAAAAAACCTAAATTGAGCGAATAAACCAGTAAGAAAAATCAACAAAATTGAAATAAAAAGCTTAACTAATACTGATCTATCGCTAACAATAAGATTAGATTTTTTTATAGTATTTGAATTTTTGTTAATTTTCAAACTCCTTGAGTAAATTAAATTTATAATTATGATACGCTCATTTTAATAGTTTTTTATCTAAAATAACCTGCAAGTTTATCATTTAATAAATCTCTTTTAACAATTTTTTTGTTTTTATTGATTCTAGAAATTTCATTTCTAAGTTTTGCTAGTGACTTTTTTGAAATTTGCCAAGATAAGATGAATGCTGAAGGCATTGACTTGAGTATATCTTTTTCAATACTAGGTAAAATCTTTATTCTTTCTTTGATTGTTAAGTTTGTAGATCTTACAATTGTTTGCTTATCTATGAAACCTCCATCAGAATCCATCATATGAAAAAAATCAAAGAAATCATTTTTAGATAATTTAGGGGTATTAGATTTTTTTTCAAATAAGGATTTATTTATTTGATAAGATTCTTCCGATGAAAACCCCAAATCTTTAGTTAATTTAGTTATATGATGAAATAATAATTCTTCATTCATAAAAAAGCTTAGTGAAAAAATTTCTTCTAAAGTAGGGTTTACTGCAAAAAGTGGAGTAGTTTTACAGAATTGGTAGCCTATTTGAGTTTCGATAACCTCTTTATTGTAAGTAGGGTAATATTTGAATTTTTGATCCTCCGATAAAAAAATTGTAATAAAAGCAGCAATCTTAAGAAGTACATTTTTATTAGTTATAGTTCTTTCACCATTAAGGTATCTGTAAAATTGCCTTTCATTTACATTGAAGTCCTCATAAAAAAAGTTTCTCAACTCGTCTGTTTGGTCGTAAATATACTTGAATATAAAAGATTGAGACTCTGCAATAAAGATCTTTTTTAATTTATTTTTATTTACCTTTATTATTTTTATCTGCTTGCCCCCTATATTTGATACAGGAAAGATATTATTCAAATTAGATACCGCACCTCTTATTGACCTCCTGGTGACTTTTCCATCAGCTTTAGATTCTACAAGCTCTATAACTTCTCTATATTTAGCCTTATCCCCAAGTGAAATAGCGGTAAAGAGAGCAATCATACTAACCAGCTCCCTTTTTTCATGGGAAGTTCCATCTGAAAAAGCAGTTTTTTTATATGAAAATATGGTTTTTTTATTATGCATAATTATTTTATAAATTGTCTATTTATTAAAAATTATACTTATATATTACATTATATTTAAGTCAATAAAAAATATTATTTAAGTCAGTTTTGGTCAAAAAAAATAGATTTTTAGAGCACTAAGCTTTCTTAATTGATAAATTTTTTGGTCAAAATCATTAGTGTAGTCTGAATTATATTTTGTATTTTCTTATTTAAAAATATAATGTAAATAAATTATTGAAAAAAGGACCGGGTATATGAAGATAGTATCTTGGAATGTTAATGGAATAAGAGCATGCCTTAAAAAGGATTTTATGATATTTTTTGAGAATTCAGATGCTGATTTATTCTGCATTCAGGAAACTAAAGCTCAATCTTCGCAAGTAGAAATTAATACTCCTGGCTATTCTCAATTTTGGTATAGTGCTGAAAAGAAAGGTTACTCTGGTACCTTGATATTTGCCAAGAACAAACCATTGAATTCTATATATGGGCTTGGTATAGACAAACATGATAATGAGGGAAGAGTAATAACTTTAGAATATGAATCTTTTTATTTAGTTACTGTTTATACTCCTAATTCAAAGAGAGATTTATCTAGACTGCCATATAGAGAAAATGAATGGGATGTTGACTTTTTGAGCTACATTAAGGAATTAGAGAAATTTAAGCCAGTAATTTTTTGTGGGGACTTAAATGTCGCGCATAAAGAAATTGATCTAAAAAATCCCAAATCAAATGAACGTAATGCTGGATTTACAAAGGAAGAAAGAAAAGGTTTTGACAATATAGTTGCAGAAGGATTTATAGATACTTTTAGAAAATTCAACCAGAATAGTGATAACTATACTTGGTGGAGTTATATGGGAGGATCAAGGGCGAGAAATGTAGGTTGGAGGATTGACTATTTCTGTATATCTAAATCACTAGAAAATAAACTTATTTCTGCAGATATTCATGCTGATGTTTTAGGTTCAGATCATTGCCCAGTAAGTATTGAAATAAATTTGTAGGAATAAATTATGAATTACTTATCAAAGGAGAAATCAGAGTATTTACTTCAACATTCTAAAAATCCAGTAAACTGGTATCCCTGGGTTAATGAAGCATTTGAACGAGCTAAAAATGAAGACAAGCCAATATTTTTATCAATTGGATATTCTAGTTGCCATTGGTGTCATGTTATGGAAGAAGAATCATTTGAAGATATTGAGACTGCTGAGATATTAAATAAAAATTTTATTTCTATAAAGGTAGATAGAGAAGAAAGACCAGATATTGACTCTGTATATATGGCCGCCATACAAATGATAACTGGTAGAGGAGGTTGGCCAGCATCAATTTTTATGAATAGTAAGGGGGAGCCTTTTTATGCTGGAACTTATTTCCCTAAGTTTGATAGACATAATATCCCAGCATTTAAGTCTGTTTTAGCTAAAATTATAGAAATTTATCATAATGATCGATCAAGTATTGATAATCATACTAAAGTGGTAATAGAAGGACTAAGAAAATTTTTTAATTCTTCGGAAATATCAAATATTCAGTCAGATAATATATATGAAAAAATAATTGATCAAATTAATAAATCTTTTGACTTTGAAAATGGAGGATTTGGAGATTTTCCAAAATTCCCAGAAACTACAAAATTACAAATTCTATACTTACTTGGGAAAAAATATTCAAATAATGATTGGTTTAATATGGGGCAATTGAGCTTAGGTTCTATGATAAATGGAGGAATCTATGATCAATTAGTGGGAGGTTTTGCAAGATATTCAACTGATAAGAAATGGATAGTTCCTCATTTTGAAAAGATGCTTTATGACAATGCATTGATTTTATCAATTATGTGTACTTCTTATAAGGTAACTAAAAACTCAAAAATTCTTGAAGCAATAGACCAAACATTTGACTTTCTAGATAATGAAATGAAAACTACAGAAAATCTATTTTTTAGTACTCAAGATGCTGATTCAGAAGGTGAAGAAGGTGCATATTACATTTGGGATTATAATGAAATAAAAAAAATATTAAATCCAAAAGATTTCAATATAATTTCTAGTTTATGGGATATTACAGAAGAAGGAGATATTGATGGTAAAAATGTCCTTAATGTTTCAAAATCTTTAGATCAAATTTCAGAAGAAAAAAACATATCTACTTTAGATATTGATTCTGCAATATCTAGAGCAAAGAATAATTTGATAGAAATAAGACAAAAAAGAATAAAGCCGAGAACGGATAAAAAGATTGTTTCATCATGGAATGCATTACTTATATCTAGTCTTTGTAATAGGTACAATATTACCAATGAAAAGAAATATCTTGAGCAAGCAAAAAGTACTGCAGAGTCTATTTTGAAATTCAATCTCAAGAATAATGTTTTGCTTCATACTACAGAAGGAGAAAATTCATTTCTAGAAGATTATTCTTATTTTATATCCTCATTATTTGAACTATATAACTCTTCATTGGATCCCTACTGGTTCAATTTAGCTAAAGATTTTTGTGATGAAACTATATTAAAGTTTTGGAGTAAAAAAGAAAGTATTTTTTTTGATTCAGTTGAGAGTACTGAACTAATAATAAGACCAAAAGGCTTTTTCGATCCAATGGTTCCTAATCCTGCTGCAATTGCAGCACAAAATCTATATAAAATTTACAGATTTACTGGAGAAGAAAAATATTTTAAAATAGTCGGAGAATCAATAAAAAAAGTTTCAGGACTTCTAGATAAAAGTCCCCTTGATGTACCTTCATGGTTTATGTTGTATTATCAAATGCAAGAACAAAATTATGAGATATTGATTTCAGGTAAAAAGGAAGATAATTTTTATGAAGAATCAAAATCTCTTATATTGTCTTCTTTTATTCCTAACTTAATTTTTTGTTCTTCTACCGGAAATAGAAAAGAGTTAGATCTACCGATTATGAAAGGAAGAAGAAACGATAATAAAACTACTGTTTATATTTGTAAAAATTATGTTTGTAATTTACCCATAAACAATATTAAAGACCTAAATAATCAACTCACTAAAATAGTTGGAGTTTATAAATGAATATTGTACTTTATGAGCCTGAAATACCTCATAATACTGGAAATATAATAAGGTTATGTGCAAATATTAATGCTGATTTACACCTTATACAACCTCTTGGTTTTACTCTCAATGATAAAAATCTACGAAGAGCTTCTTTGGATTATTTTGATATTTGCAATGTTCATATTCATGAAAATTTTGAGAATTTTATGAATATGAAGGGGAAATCTGAGATATACCTGACTGATACAAAGGCTGAAAATAAATATACAGATTTAAATTATAATATTTCTGACACATTTGTATTTGGATCAGAAAGCAAAGGTATAAGTAAGGCTGTACTGCAAAAATTTCAATCAAAAAATAAGATTTATATACCTATGTTTCCAAACATACGTTCGATCAATATTTGTAATTCAGTTTCTGTGATTGCTTATGAGTGTTGGAGGCAATCAAAATTTATTATTGAATAGGAGAAAATTCACTTGGCATTACAATTTTATTTTCCATAAACAATGGTGGTTTTGCTTCAGATTTTGGAGGCCATCCTATTGATGAAAATTTTTCTCTAGCCTCAGTTCTATGTTGAAGACTTTTATATCCCCATATGTGCATAAATTTATTCACTTCTCCCACTTCTGAAACAAAAGCTCCAACTAATGGAGCTAGAGATTTTCTTGCTTCAATTTTTTCCTCCCAAGCTGGTAACATTTTATTAATTTCATTAAATGGGAAAGTATAGATTCTCATTTCAAAGAATGGACCAATATTTCTTTGTTCCCATTTTGGACTAAAAGATACCGGCTTCCAAAATTCAGTATTCATTCTTAACATGTATTCTGCTGTATCTGGTGGCCAAAGATTTTTCTTTACAGCTTTTTCTCTACATTGATTTCTATGTTCCATATTTTCATAAGGCCAAACATGAACTATTTGATTTAATACACCAATTTCTGAATACCAAAAAGCTCCAATTTTTGAAATCGTATTTCTTCCTTCAATTTTTTCTTGAAATTTACTTATAACAGTTTGTAATGAACCAGCTTTGATTTGGTAGGTCCTAAATTCATATATCATAATAGTCCTTTTTTTTAATTTAGAAAATAGTAAGAAAAGGTTACAATAAAACTAAGTAAAAGTATAGGAGAAATAATGTCCCCAGATAATCCGATTTTAGTTAGAAAAAGTTCTGTAAATTTTATGGAAGATCCAATTCAAGATAATGAGGTAAATTCAATTATTAAAGCTGCTATGTGGGCTCCATCATCAAGAAATGCTCAACCGTGGCGTATCATAGGTGTAAAAAGTAACTCAGTAAAGTTTAATCAAATTATTGAATGTTTGTCATCGGATAATAGAGTTTGGGCAAAAAAATCTGGATTAATATTAATATTTTCTACAAAAGAGATTGATGAAAAATTTAATCCAAAAATATTTCTAGATATCGGATTTAGTGGTCAAAATGCCATGATAGAAGCAACAAGGTTAGGATTAGAAACACATCCAATAGGGGGTTGGGATGAGGGTTTAGTAAAGTCTGTAGTTAATATTCCTAGTGAAAGCAAAGTTGGATTTTTATTGGTTGTAGGAAAACCAGGTAATGAAAAAACATTGCCTGATGAACTAATTGATTCACACCAAAAAATTAGAGAAAGAAATGATGTTGAAATGAATTTTAATTATGATCAATGGGGAGAAAAATTTTAAGATCTAATAGAAGAAGCCAATAATTCTACAGCAGATCTATAGCTATTTTCGCCAAATCCCTGAACTGTTCCAATAACTGCTGAAACAATTAGTGATTTTTGTCTCCATGATTCTGGTCTTGAGTATATGTTTGACATATGTACTTCGACACAAGGGTAACTAACTGATTTTATTGCATCATGCAGTGCAGTAGAAGAATGAGTTAGTGCACCAGCATTAATTATGCAGCCATCGATAGAATTATTTTTCCCATGCATAAAATCTAAGATTTCACCTTCATGATTACTTTGATAGAATTCTAAATTAACACTAATTTCTTTAGAAAATTCTTTTAGGTTATCATTTATTTCATCAAGTGTTTTTGAACCGTATATTTCAGGCTCTCTTTTACCAAGCATATTAAGATTAGGTCCATTTACGATTAATATTTTTAATTCATTACTCATAAGCAACTTTATTTATTTGATTTAGATATATTCTAATATAATCTATGATAATCGAAAACGTAAACTAAAAATATGATTTTGTATATATTGGAGAGTAAATAATGAAATTAATTCAATTGTCAAATTCTGAAAACTCTAGAATAGTAGGGGTTTTATTTGAGAACAAAATATTTAACATAACTGAAATAAACAAAAATTTAAGTACTACATATGAATTAATTAACTATTCATTATCTAGCGACTTGAGTTTAGAAAATATTATTACTAATTTATTGGAAAAAGCGCCAGCTCTCAAATATTCTTATGATGAGATAATGCATTCAAATAAAACTGATAATTTACCAAAAATATTAGTTCCCATAGATCATCCTGATCCTTATAAATTATTTATTTCAGGTACAGGATTAACTCACACTGGATCTGTAAAATCTAGAGATATGATGCATAATGAAAATGAACTCAAGAAAGATCAAACAGATTCAGCAAAAATGTTTCAAATGGGTATAGAGGGCGGCAAACCAAAAGAAGGTAATACTGGAGTGGCTCCAGAATGGTTTTACAAAGGTAATGGGACTAATTTGAAAGGCCCAAATGAAGAATTAGAGATCCCTGATTTCTCACTAGATGGAGGAGAAGAACCAGAAATTATAGGATGTTATATTATTGATTTTCAAGGCAATCCTGTAAGAATCGGATTTTCACTTGGCAATGAGTTTTCTGATCATGAAACTGAGCAGATAAATTATCTTTATTTAGCGCATTCAAAAATGAGAAATTGTTCTATTGGGCCAGAGCTTGACACAAGACTTGAATTTAAGGATATTTCTATTAGTTGTGAAATTGACAGAGATGGATCAAAAATTTATGAAAGTGGAATCTTGAAATCAGGAGAAGAATATATGTCTCACAGTTTAGACAATATGGAGTATCATCATTTCAAGTACGATATTCATAGACGTCCAGGTGATATACACTTACACTTTTTTGGAACTAGTCAACTATCTTATTCAACAAGAGATTGGAAATTTAATTCTGGTGATGAGATTACTATTTCTTCTCCGGAATTTATAGGGCAACTTAAGAATCGAGTAATTAAGAAAAAATCTAAAGAATTTATAATAAAGAAAGTCTAGGATTTTGACTTCTAATATGTTTTCCAATAAATTTTATCTGATTGCATTAGCTATATTATTACCTACATCGATTAATTTATCTATTACTCAATTTCTAACTCCAATACTAAATGCTTTTATGGTAAGAAGTATAAATCCTGAATTATCAATTAGCGTGTTCTCTATTGCAATGTCCATACTTTTCTTAATTTCTCTTCCTCAATTAAGAGTTCAACATTTGACAATAGTTTATTTTAAGAACTATAGTAAATTCAAAATTCATTTTTTTGTTCTAATTCTTGCGTTCATATGTCTTTTATTTTCAGCTTTAATAATTTTTTCCCCAGTTATAAACTTTGTTCTAGAAATAGTATTTGAAACTTCTGGTGATATGAGAAAAGAAGTTGAAAATGCATTAAGAATTTCTTTTTTTATTCCATTTTTATTAGTAATTAAAATGCATTTATATGCTATTTCAATTGTTTCTTCAAAATCAAACTATATTTGGATTGGAACTATTAGTGGATTTATACTGAGTATTTTTTTTGCATCATTTTTATTTTATTTAGATTTTGATAAATATAATTTGGGAATAACTTCCTATACTATTTCTTCGATAATTGAGACTATTATTATATTGTTTTTAGTAAGAAAAAAATTATTTGATTCAAATGATATTCTAAATAAAGATATCCTAAATATAAGAGAATTGACTAAATTTTTTACTCCCTTGCTTTTTGCTGCATTTTTACCTGCTTTTACAATGCCTGCAATAAATGCTTGCTTAACAAGATTTGATAATCCTGAAATAGCAATATCATCTGTCAATTTAGGTTTTGGTATTTTTGGTGCAGTTACATTTATGATAAATGGATGTCAATCAACTATTCTTTCACTTTTAGCTAATGGATATAAGTATAAAAATATTAGAGACTTTTCATATATTATTGGAATTATTACTCTTTTTGTATGTTTAGCTATTAGCTGGATTCCAATTTTAAGTAATCTTATATTTTTAACTATTTTCGGAATTAAGGGCTCTTTACTTTCAGGAACAATGGTTGTGTTTAGATTGCTTGCTTTTTTACCACCATTTTTAGTTATGGAACAAATTTATGTTGGAATTATTATGAATTCAAAATCTACAAATCCTATTTTTTATATAAATATATATCGATTTATAGTATTAATATTATGTCTTTCTACTGGTATATTATTCCTTAAGAGTTATGGTCCAACAGTTGGGGGAGCATCCTGGGCACTTTCTTTGTTTTTTGAAGCAATCTTTGCTTGGTATTTTGCTAGAAAAATTACTTTACCAAGTTGATCATGAGGGAAAAAAGTGATTTTCGGGAAAAAAAAATCTGTAAATAAATCTGGATACTCTTTATCTGAGCTACCTAAGAAAGATCAATCAATAATAAGAGCTTGGTGTATTTATGATTGGGCTAATTCAGCATTTGCAACATCAGCAGCAGCAGCAATTTTCCCAGTCTATTTTGTTATTGCATTTCAGGAATCCTTCGGTGACGAAATGAATATTTTGGGTATAACTTTTTCAGGTTCGTCACTTTGGGCATTTGGAGTTGCTTTGTCCGCTTTGGTTGTTGCTATTACAAGTCCTATATTAGGGGCAATAGCTGATACATATCCACTAAAAAAGACTTTTTTAAAATATTACATGTTAATAGGAGCAGGATTTACAATTTTAAGTTTTTTTTCTGCTTATGTTGCATCTTCATGGTCTTGGCTTATAGGTTGTTATTTCCTTGCAAATATAGGTTTTGCAGGTGCAAATGTATTTTATAATTCTCTACTTCCAAGTCTTGCTGATTCTAAATACGTAAATCAAATTTCAACAAGAGGTTATGCATATGGATATATAGGTGGAGGCCTATTGCTACTAGTTCACTTAATATTAATTCAAGCTTTTTACGAAACTAACTATAGCGATTTAGTAACAAGATTAGCAATTATTTCTGTAGGACTATGGTGGTTTGGATGGTCTATATGGACATTAAAAGTAGTTCCAGAACCGCAAATAGATACATATGTAAAAAAAGAATCAGTGGTAAAGCTTGTTTTATCAGCATTTGGTAGATTGAGGCAAACTTTTGGAGAGGTAAGAAAATATAAGTATCTTTTTGGTTTCTTAATTGCTTTTTATATTTTTAATGATGGTGTTCAAACTGTTATTGGGATCGCTGGAGCTTATGGAGCTGATGTATTAGGCGTTCAATTAATTTTTAATATGATAACTATTCTAATTGTCCAGTTTGTTGCTGCTCCAGGAGCAGTTTTCTTCGGTTGGCTTGCGGATAAATTAGGAACTAAAGAATCATTAATCGTAGCATTGATGGGATGGATTTTTGTAGTTGCATTTGTATTAGGATTTGCTCCCTTGAGCCTAAAAGATGATAGGGATTTTGATTACCAAATAGAATTTAGCTTAACTGAAAATCTATATGTTGTTAGTAGCGTCCCTGAATTATTAGATACTGCTAATGCAAGAGAATGGAAAAGAAGGTTTCATTTAGAAGAAGGGGCAATGTTAAGTGAATCACAATTAATAGAATTTTTACAAAATGTAGAATTACAAGATTCTAGTAAATATTCTGCTACGGTAATTGATGAAAATACTAAAGTAATTAGTAAAAAACACCCAACTATACTTAGTGATAATCTTCTAGATAGATGGCCAAGTTTCTTGAGATCGGTGCTATGGGAGCCACTTTCAATATCCATAGGTTATCAATGGCTAATTTTAGGTGTTTTTAGCGGTGTAGTTCTTGGTGGGA
>JAKUNJ010000008.1 GCA_022451965.1 Dehalococcoidia bacterium
GACATCCTGGTACATAAACATCTACAGGAACAATATGATTTACACCTGGTACAACCGAATAGCTTTCATAATAAGGACCGCCTGAAGTAGCACATACACCCATTGAAATCACCCATTTTGGTTCAGCCATCTGATCATAAAGTCTTCTAAGAGGAACCGCCATTTTCCAAGTTACAGTGCCTGCAACAATCATAAGATCTGCCTGTCGAGGTGTAGCTCTAAAAACTTCCATTCCAAATCTTGAAATATCAAATCTACTCATTGCAGTAGCTATCATTTCAAAAGCACAACATGCTAGTCCAAATTGAAGAGGAAATAAGCTTGATTTTCTAGCCCAGTTTAGTAGTTGATCGACAGAAGAAACAACTACATTTTTATCTAAATCATCATTATTGATAATAGGTTCAGGGAAAGGAGAAACATGAGTCGATTTCATTGAGTTTATTAGTCCACCCTCTTCTCTATCTAGATCTTTAGTTGATAAATCTAGTGGAACTCTTTCTATTTTATCCATTCTAAACATCCTTTCAACCAAACATAAATAAATGAAACTGTAAGCACTGTTAAGAAAACTAATATACCAACAAAAGGTAATAATCCCCAAACATTAGTTATGTAACCATGACTTACGGCCCATGGAAATATCAAAATGGTTTCAACATCAAAAGCTACAAAAAGAAGTGCATAGTAAAAGTAACCAAAGCTGAATAATGAAGGTTTTTCACTGAATGCAGGATGACCTCCTTCATATGCAGATTTTTTAATCTTAGTTTCTCTACTTGGTGTTACTCCAAACTTTGTACCTAGTTTTGCAGTTGCTAACATTCCTATTGGAACTGCAACTGATAATGATACGAACAAAAGCAACAAACTATATTCAGTTAAATAATGTTGACTCATTTAATGTAAATCTCCTGAAATTTACTAATAAATAATACTTTATTTTATGATTAGACTTTAGATAGAGATTCTAATTTGTTAATTACCTTTGCTTTCAACTCTTTAGCTTCCATTATATCTGGTGACTTTCCTTGAGATTTTTTATCCCACATTACTTCACCATCTACAGTTACCTTAAAAGCTCCGGCTGTACCTGGTTTCAAAGATATTGCAATTGCAGTTCCTGCAGCTTGAAATAGTTCACTTGTCATCCAAGCAGCTAAATTAGCATAACCACATGGTACACAATATTCTATCTCTGCTTCCATTTTCCAATCAGCCATAATTATCCCCTTTAAATCTTTTTTTTTATTTTCTACAATTTACTATAATCTTATAAAAGGTAAATAATAATGCAACACTGCATCTAAGGCAAATTTATGAAAAAAAACGACATTATTAATCTTAGGAACGTAACCAGAGCTGATATACCTAGATTAATTGATTGGCTAGAAGATAAAGATGTATATGAAAATTGGTTTGGAAGATATACTTATAATGAGACTGCACACCTTGGCTATGAACCTAACAAAATGTTAGATGCCACAGAAGCAGAATGGAACGAGGTTTTTCATGATCCTCATCATGAACCTCATAGATCTATATTTTCCATATATTTGAATGATAATCATATAGGAGAAGCTCAATTATCTATTGATGAGTCACTAGGAGATGCTCAGTTATCAGTTCTAATTGGAGATAAATCTGTTTGGCACAAGGGATATGGTACTGAAGCAGCATTAGCTTTGCTAGAGCATAGCTTCTTAAACCTTGGTATGTACAGAGCTTGGGTTGATATTCCAGAATTTAATATAAATGCCGTAAATCTGTTCAAGAAAATAGGTTTTATTCATGAAGGAACTTTTAGAAAAAGTAGACCTAAAAATGGTCAAAGATATAATTCAGTAATTATGGGTATACTTATAGATGAATACTCTTCAAAATATCCAGATGGAATATCAAGTCATGTAATTGAATGGGACGGTAAAGAACCTTAGTCATCCCAAAATTTTTTCTGCATAGCATCTAAATATTTATAAGCAGATCCAGTATTAACTACAACAACCTTATCATCATCCTTAATAAATCCATTATCCCTTAACTTTTTTGTTGCAATAAGTACAGCTCCTCCTTCTGGGGCAGCAAATATTCCTTCCTCCTTTGACAAAAGTGAAACACCTTCAAGCATTTCTTGATCATTAATTCTGATTGCAGTTCCATTACTTTGTTTTAAGATATTAAAAATTATAAAATCTCCTACGGCTAAAGGAACTCTCATACCTGCAGCTAGAGTCTTGGGGTTAACAAATGGCGTGGCATACTCTTCATCTTTTTCAAATGCATCAACTAATGGAGAACAACCTTCTGCTTGTACACATATCATTTTAGGTTTTTTATTATCTATCATACCCATTTCTTCTAATTCATTTATAGCCTTCCATATTCCAACTATTCCTGTTCCTCCACCAGTTGGATAAATAATCACATCTGGTACTTCCCAACATAATTGTTCTATTATTTCTAATCCCATTGTTTTCTTACCCTCAACTCGGAATGGTTCCTTGAGAGTTGAAATATCAAACAAATCATATTTTTCAGCGGCTTCTGCTGATGCTTTACCTGCATCTGAAATAAAACCATTTACTAACTCAACTTTAGCTCCAAATGCTATACATTCCATCTTATTTGCCAAAGGCGCATCCTTAGGCATAAAAACATTAGCAGACATTTTTGATTTTGCTGCATAGGCAGACATAGCTCCCGCAGCATTTCCTGCCGATGGCATAACTATTCCTTCAATACCAAATTCTTTAGCTTTAGATATTGCAGCTGATAAACCTCTAGCTTTGAATGAGCCTGTTGGGTTATTACTCTCGTCCTTGACATAAAGATTGTCAATTTTCAGAAATTTTGAAAGATTATTCATTTTCATCAAAGGTGTGTTGCCTTCTCCTAAACTAACAATATTATGCTCATCGAAAATAGGCAGTATTTCTTCATACTTCCACATATCGTTTCTTCTGCTCTTAAGTACATCTTTTGTCATAGTTTTTTTTGCTTTATCAAGATTGTATCGTGCCAGTAATGGCTTTTGAGAAGAAGGGCTCAATCTTCTTGGAATATCGTTAGAAAAAGTATCTCCAGTTAGAGAGCATTGGAGGTATTCATATGTACTAAGAGTTTTTCCCATTAATTTATTTCTAACTTTATTTTTGAATTTAATAATCTATTCATAGTATCAATTATTTCTAAAGAAATATCCTCTAAATTATATTTTTTTCCTGTGATATTTGATAGAGAAGATATTTCTAAATTTGGCATCCCACAAGGTGTTATTTTCTTAAAAATACTCATATCATTATTGATATTTAAAGCAAATCCATGCATAGAAATATTTTTTATAATCTTTAGTCCTATTGCAGCAATTTTTTGACCTTTAGGGTTTACATCTTCATCATATTTTTCATTGGGATCTCCATTGATCCAAATTCCTCTTCTTTTTTTTACAGTGTGAGCAAATAATTTATACTTAGATAAAGTTTCAATTATTACTCTTTCAAGAAATTCTACATACTCCAAAATACCCGAAAAATAATTTTTTATATTAATTATGGGATAACAAATTATTTGTCCAGGGTTATGAGCTGTAATTTGACCTCCTCTTGAAGATTTAACAAAAAGAATATCATCATAACTTAAGTTTAATCTTTCAATCTCTATTTCGGAAATTTTTTCTTGAGAACCAAAAGTTACTACATTATCATGTTCTAAAAATAAAATATGTTCATTTTGTTCTTTTTTTTGAACTAATAAGTTTATTTTTTCTTGAAGCTTAATTGCTTCAAAATAATCAATCTTACCTAAAAAAGATGCTTGAATATTTTTTTTATTTTTAACCATAATTAAAACTTATAATTTATTATTTATATTATAGGAGTTTGATATGAAGAAAAAAATTACAATGTTTTCAAGAAATATACTTATGACATATTTCATAGTTTTATTTTCAATAATAATCATTTCTTGCTCAGATAATGATGAAACAATAAATTTATCAAAAAGTAGCAATCCTTCTCCTCCATCAGGTAATATAGATCAAACTAAAGAATATTCAGCAATTTTTGATACGGAAGTAGGATCATTTGAAATTTTACTTTTTGACGATAAAGTACCATTTACAGTTGAAAACTTTATTAATTTATCAACTATTGGATATTATGACGATACAACTTTTCATAGAGTAATACCTGGTTTTATGGCTCAAGGTGGAGATCCCTCTGGTACCGGAATGGGTAATCCAGGTTATAAATTTGATGATGAATTTCATGTAGACCTGAGACATAATTCAGAAGGTATAGTATCGATGGCTAATTCTGGGTACAACTCTAATGGAAGTCAGTTTTTTATTACTTTTGAACCCGTGCCATTTTTAGATGCATTTGATGGAAATAATAACCCTAAAGAATGTGTTAATATGAATGTATCTTGTCATGCTGTTTTTGGAAAAGTTATATCAGGAATGGATGTTGTAAAAAAAATAAGATATAGAAATCCTGCAACCGATCAACAAAGAGGGACATCTATTAACACAATTAGAATAATGGAAAAATAAGTTTAGATGTTCATGTAAGGTATTTCTTTCATAAACCTCACTTGCTTTCCTGTTGAACCTATCCACTTTCCATCAGAAATGGAATGCCTGCCTATAATTGGTACAGAGTTTAATCTAATGCTTGGATCTTTTTCAGAAGGAATTACATTTATAAATATTTCGTTTTCAAAAAATTCAAAAAATCCGCCTTGATATGGAAGCTCACTTATATTTTTAAAATATATTCTTTTAGGATGAATCATCTTAAGGATTGAATTTCTCTTTATTTGTGAAAAATCGACTATTATATTATTATCTACATCTGTCATGAAACCATAAATTTTTGCTCTTCTTGTGAAATTTAGAACTAGAATAGAAATAATCACTACGGCTATCAATATTAGGAACCAATAATAGTATCTTAGGCCAAATATATATAGAAAATTTGTATTAGTAGTTATAGAGATAAGAATTGGTTCAGAAGTATATTGTTGATCTAAGAAAATTGTACTGAGATTAATCCCAATCGAAGTCTCATCTTTAGTTTTTATCTCAGATAATGCATAAATATTAAATTCATAAGATTTATCTGAATCTGGTATTTTTATGGGTTCTACTCTAAATTTTAAATGATTTATTGATTCATCTAGACTCAGCTTTATTTCCTCAGGGGTAACTAAAAAAGGATAAGTATTTACAGAAGTTTGTAATTTTAATACTTTTATTTCTTGGTTTGATTTACCAGACAGATCATTAATTTCAGTGATTTTGATTTCAGGATAATATTCAATCTTAATTTGATCTTTCTTAATTACTGGAGTTGAAAGATTTTTCCATTGCAAAATATACTCAATATCAACTACTGATTGTTTAGATATGCTTGGTAATTTTGCAGTATATATTCCATCAGAAGCAACTCTGTCTCCTTTTTGACCAATATCACTCATTATTTGAATAGTTTCAATACCTTCGAAATCTCTAATTCTGACTTGGAGTTCAGCATCTGAAATATTCAACAATTCATTATCTATATAAGCACCAACTTCAAGTATAATTTCAGAATTTATAGGATAAATTTTTTCACCATATGTTCTCAATTCTAGTGGATTTGATGAATCTGTGTAAATTTCATATTTACCTAATGATCCATTTGTTATGATTGTCCATGTTCCTGAATCTGGATTATTAATGTCTAAAAATACTATTTTGTCTAACTCCCAAAAATTATAATCCGAGTTTTCCTCTAATTCGGTACCTGAAGGAGTTATTAGAGAAATTTTTGTTTCAATGTCTTGCCTATAGATTCCTATTCTCAATTTTTCAACTGTAGGAGCGACATTTATAAAATTTGAAAGAGGCTTAGAATCTAAATTCGTATCAACTAAAAGAATAGGCTCATCTAAGAATATCTTTATAAAATCTGTAAAAGATTTATTAGAGCCAAAATCTATAAAATCACCATTAGTTTGAGCTGATATTTTAGAAAAGAATTCTCTATTTTCAGCTAATGAAGATGGCATAGACATTACATTTAATGTAATTTCAGAAGATTGATATAAGTCTGCTAAATTATTTAACTTTATATTTGATGAATCCTCTAGAGTTCCTGTTTTCAGTGGAGATATTAAATAAAATTTTGAGTTAGAAACATTTTTATTTTCTGCTATTTGTGTAAAACCATCAGATATTGCTAGATAATGATTAGGGTTATCTGAATCTAACTTTTTATCTATTCTAAATAAAAATTCTTCTATAGATAAATCTACATTTTCTTCATCAATTTTTAATCTTTCACCATTCATAGAACCATAACTTTGAATAATTACAGATACGTTTTCTTTAATTGAATAGTAGTTAGCTATTTGAAGAATAATATCTTTTGAAGTCTTATAATCTTCATTATCATTTAAGTTATCTGTATCATAAGCAATAAATATCGTGGTATCAGTTTCTTCCTCAGCAAAAATTTGAGATGTATTGAGAATGTAAAATAAAATGGCAAAAAAGACCAATCCAAGAAAAAAAATCTTACTTAGTATGTCATAATAATTTATATATATTTTTAGAGAATTGTTCATTTTTAAATAATATACATTTTCATTCTAAAATTCCCTAAATATTTGAATCAAGATAATACTAAAACTTATAAAAAAATATTCAAATGAAAATAAAAAAACTAAAAACTACATTGATTGAGTATAATTTAGACAGAATTATGGGAGATGCTAACTCTCCAATGGGTAGAAAAAAAGCAAGTAGCTGTGTAGTTGAAATCATTACAGACGAAGGGCTTAGAGGTATTTCTTTAGGTGGTCAAAATTCAATCCCCCAAATTAATTCAATTTTTGAAGAAATTCTTATAAACAATGATCCAAAAGCAGTAATGAGTACATGGAAAAAAATGATTGAAAAATTTTTTAAGGGCGGCCATGATGGAATAGCTAATGAGGCAATATCTGTTGTGGATGTTGCATTGTGGGATCTTAAGGCAAAGATAAACGGTGAACCTCTGTGGAAAACACTAGGTGGCAATAATGAAAAAGTTAATGTTTATGCCTCAGATATTGCCCTTCCAATTAGTGATGATGATTTATTTGAGTGGTATACAAAAATGTCAGATGAATTTGGCTTTAAAGCAGGTAAATTAAAAGTTGGACTTGATCAAGACTCAGACCTTAGGAGGCTTGAATTAATGGAGAAAGCTCTATCTAAAAATTGTGATAATCCTATTCTTTATGTCGACTCTAATGAGTATTGGTCACCTAAGCAAACAATAAGAAAAATATCAGAAATGGAAGAAAGGTTCTCATTAGGATGGATTGAAGAGCCTGCTCGAAGATGGGATTTCTTAGGCTTGAAAAAAGTTTCAGATTCAATCAAAACACCTGTATGTGCTGGGGAGAATCTTGATACTCTAGGAGATTTTCTTCCTTATTTTCATCATAGATCTGCAGATGTAATTCAAGTTAGTCATGGCATGACTGGAATTACAGGTGCAATGCAAATAGCTGATGCAGCTTATGCACTTGAATTACCTGTTACATTAGGAGGTTCATATGGAATTATTCATGCACATATAGCCAATGCTATTCCAAATTGCATTACAATTGAAGTCCCTCATCCAGAGCCAGAAACAAAAGTTTTTTCATCTGATGTAATAATCAAAGATGGATATGCACTAGTTGGTAATAAACCCGGTTTAGGTGTTGATATAAATTATGAAGAACTTACTAAGCACAAAGTAAAATCTGTGTCACAAAAAGCTGGCCCAAGTCCATTTGGAAGAAGACTCGGAGCTGGACTCTACGAAATACCTCCCTCTAAGGAAGAAATAATTAAGGGACAATCAAAATGAAGATTATTGATTATAAATTAGAAAAATATAAAGAAATCATGGATCGTCCATTGGGTGATTCTAATGGTCCATCAGGAGATGACTTAATATATTCGAATATATTAAGAATTGAAACTGATGAAGGTATAACTGGTATTGCACCATTAGGAAGTGATCGTGTAAAAGAATTTTTCCCATTATTAGAAGGAAAAGATCCTAGAGAAGTTTTTTCAATTTGGAAAAAGATGATAGATTTTGTGTTTAAACAAGGAGATGAAGGAGAGGCTCATTCTGCGTTATCTGCAATAGATATCGCACTTTGGGACCTAAAGGCAAAAATAAATTCTGAGCCGTTATGGAAAACACTCGGTTCAAGTGATCCAAAATGTAAAATTTATGCCTCTGATATTGGATATAATCTTACAGATGAAGAACTTTACACTTTTTTCTCTAAAATGGCAGATAAAGGGGTTGATTCAGCCAAAGTAAAAATTGGAATTTCATTAAAAGATGATCTAAGAAGGATTGGAATTGTCTATGATGCCTTATCTAAAATTACAAAAAGACCTAGAATTATGATTGACTCTAATGAATATTGGTCTGTAAAAAAAGCTATTCAAAGTATTAATAAAATTGAAGAAAAGTTTGATATTTTCTGGGCAGAAGAACCTGTAAGAAGGTGGGATTACAAAGGGCTCAAGATGGTTTCAGATAATATTAAAGCAGCTGTATCCACTGGGGAAAATCTGAATAATGTAGGTGACTTTTATTCCTTGATCAGTAATCAAGCTGCAGATATATTAAATGTAAGTAGTTATCAATCAGGAGTTACAGGATTAAGGCAAATAAGTAACCTAGCTTACGCATACGAAATTCCTGTTACAACAATGAATTGTATTGGAAATTATAATGCTCATATTGCTACATCAATTCCTAATCATGTGATGATGGAAGTGGTTGATCCTGGAAGAGAAAAAGCATATTCTAAGTGGAATGATAATATTTCAGATGGTTATTTATTTCTAGATGATACACCTGGAATTGGTTTAATTATTGATGAAAAATCATTATCTGAACTAAAAAATCAAAAAATCAATAGAATACCTAAAGCCCCATGGGGTAGAAGAAAAGGCGCAGGATTATATATTCATGATTTTGAAAAAAATGAGGTAAAGTGGAAAAATCAGAAAAGGAAAATTAGAAATTGAAAGTAACAAAAATAACAAATATTCCCATTATGGATGAAGAAGGAAAAGTTTATTTTTTCGTAAAAATTGATACAGATAAGGGCATTCATGGTCTAGGTGAAGTTGGAATTGCAAGACAAGGAAACGCTATTGGTAAAGCTATAGATCATCTTAGCGAAATAGTGATAGGTTCCGATCCATGGGAAACTGAAAGATTATGGCAAATAATGTTTCGTTCCTCATTTTTCCCTGCTGATAAAGTTTACTCATGTGCAATTTCTGCAATTGATATAGCTCTTTGGGATATCAAGGCTAAATCTGTAGATATGCCAGTTTATAAATTGCTTGGTGGCCCCTACAGAGAAAAGGTTATTTGCTATCCACATACTCAAGGAAATTCTATTAAGGAATTTCTAGAGGAATGCGAAACTCACTTAAATAAAGGCTGGAAATTTCTAAGATGGCATCAACCTAGTAACTTTATCAATGATTTAGAATCTGAAATTTTAGAACCAAGAAAATCAATAAAAGTTGCTGTTGAAATAATGCAGAAAGTTCGAGAAAAATTTGGATATGAGCCAGAGATAACCTTTGATGTCCATACCAGGCTAGACCCACCTGAAGTTATAGAAA
The DNA here is from genome assembly GCA_022451965.1 of Dehalococcoidia bacterium. Taxonomy (NCBI): domain Bacteria; kingdom Bacillati; phylum Chloroflexota; class Dehalococcoidia; species Dehalococcoidia bacterium. Next base: position 9,686 of record JAKUNJ010000008.1, read on the forward strand.
TGTGTAAGGACCTAGAACCCTTGAAGCCTTTCTTTATTGAAGATCCAATAAGATCTGAAAATCCTGGATCCTATCATCATATAAGAAATAAATTAAATCTCCCAATTGCGGCAGGTGAACAATGGTCTTCTAAATGGCCTTTCAGAGAAGTTATAGAAAATGAGTTAATTGACTATGCTAGGATTGATTTATGTATTGTTGGAGGATTAACTGAGGCATTAAAAATTACTCATTGGGCTGAAACACACTATATTAATATTGTTCCACATAATCCTCTAGGTCCAGTATCAGCCGCTGCATGTGTCAGTTTATGTATGGCATCAAGCAATGTAGGTGTACAAGAAATGCCTAAAGCACCTGGTACTTATGCGCAGAATCTTTTTCCAAAACAAATAGAATGGCAAGATGGCTATTCCTGGTGCCCAGATACGCCTGGTCTAGGAGTAGATATAGACATGGATGTTGCTGAATCAATGAGAGTTGATCCAACAGCATTCTCACCAAGATTATCGAGGGAAGATGGGAGTTTTACAAATTGGTAACAAGAGGTTTTTTTGGTAAAAAAGAAAATAATGATAGAGTACCCCCTGGTCAATACATTGAAAACAGATTCCCTGTTTTATCAGCTGAGCCAACTCCTAAAATAGAAATTGAAAATTGGAACCTAACAATTCTTAATAAAAATGAAGAGTTAGCTAAAATTGACTGGAATTTATTAAAAAGCTTAGAACAAAAGAAAATAACTGAAGATATACATTGTGTCACAAGATGGACTAAGTTTGACATGAATTGGTCAGGAGTTTCTGTAAAAAAATTATTTGAAGAAATTGATATCGTTCCTCCGACAGATTGGACTATGACTGGATCTTCGACTGGATATACAACAAATGTTCCAACTAAAGATCTTCTCTTAGAAAATACAATTATTTCTTATTCTTATGATGATGAACCAATATCTCCTGAACATGGAGGTCCAATAAGATTGATAGTCCCTCATTTGTATTTTTGGAAATCTGCAAAATGGTTCGATAAAATTATTTTCATGGATTCTGATAAAGCTGGATTTTGGGAAAATTACGGATACCATATGTATGGTGATCCATGGAAAGAGCAAAGATATTCAGGATAAATGAATAATAATTACTTTCATCAATCCAAGATTATTAATAAAAAAATAATTAACTCTGAGTTGTGCTTTGTAGAATTTAAAGTTGAGAATTGGAATAGTCATGTACCCGGTCAATATTCTGAAATTTGCTTAACTGCAGATAATGGATATCAAGCAATTCGGCCTTACTCAATAGCTTCAGAACCAAACTCAAATTATGTTAGATTTCTAATTGAAAAAATTTCAAATGGCGAAGTTTCAACCTTTTTCTTTGATCATTCAATGATAGGAGATAAGGTTCTTATATCAAGACCAATAGGATTAAGATTCATATTAAGAAACGAATCGCTTCCGATTTTTATTTGTTCAGGTTCTGGAATTGCCCCCTTTTTATCAATGACTAAATTCCTAGATTATGAGAAAAAAAATTATAAATTATTTCATTGGTCTAAGACTTTTGATGGTCTAGTAAATTACAGTGACTTTTCAAAGCAAAATAATTCTGAATATCATCCTTTTGTAACTAGAGAAAAATCAGGTATAAATGGAATTGGAACTGAAAGAATATCAAAAAAAGATTTTAATAAATTAGATGAATTATTAAAATACGAAATCTATATATGCGGCTCAGATTATTTTGTTGAAAATGCATCAGAAATAGTTCAAAAAATATTTCTAAATAGTAAGATTTACACTGAAAGATTCGGGTCTTAGGGATTAAATCTAACTACATTTTTAATTACGTTATTTTTTTGTTCAGCATATTCTTCAAAGGCCTTTTGAAGATCTTTTAAGTCTGAGACTCCAGTTTTCAAAGATTTAGGATCCCACCATCCTCTTTCAGCTAGAGCAACAAGCTCTCTAATTTCAGCAATAGGCTCTGGAGTTGTAGCAATTTGAGTAGAATGTATATCTAAATTTTTTCTCAACATCAAACTATGTTCAAACTCAACCATATCATCAGTAACTATGCTAAATGTAATAAATTTTCCTTCATTCTTTATTATATTTAGACATGTATTAAATCCAGCTTCATTTCCTGAAGCATCAACAACAATATCAAATAGTTCGCCATTTGTTACTTCTTCAGATCTTTCAATTAGATTTTCCAAAGATTCATATTTTATAGATTTTGTAGCTCCAAGTGAAATACTTTTATCTAATCTATAATCATGTTTGTCTATGCCAACAATTTCAGAAGCCCCCTGTTTAGAGGCAAGCATAGTAAATGAAAGACCAATTCCCCCTTGACCTAAAATTGCTATTGATTTACCAAATATATTACCCCAATGTTTGGCTGAATAAAGCACAGTTCCTGAATGCTGAAGCATAATCCAATCTTCTAAATCTCCCCAATCCGGAAGCTTAATTATTCTTTCATGATTTTGGTCTAAATATTCAACTGCTCCCCCTGTCCCAATACTACCATCTGGCTTTCTATAATTTGGTATTATAATTGCCCTTGTCCCAACGGGATATCTTTCATCTTTAGATTCAACTGCAACTCCAGCAACTTCATGAATAGGCATTCCAGGCGGTAGCGGGTAGTCTTCTTCAGGTAAAACTTTTTCAAAAGAACTATGTATATCTGATCCGCAGACTGATATACAATCGGTCTTGAATCTTACTTCTCCATCCTTTAATTCACCTAAATCAGGAATATCAGTAATTTCAACTTTCCTGAATCCTGTTATTTGAGCTGCTTTCATAAATCCCCCTATTTATGGTGGGTCCGGCAGGATTTGAACCTGCGACCAATCGGTTATGAGCCGACTGCTCTGACCACTGAGCTACGGACCCCTTATTTTAAATTCTTCTCTTTACTTCAATGAAATTTATATTACACATTTACGTGACGTAAGAAAAGGTTTAAACTTTCTAAAATAATTATTTCATAAAAAACTAATAATGGGACAAATAAAATGAAAATTACTGATGTAAACCTAAAAATTTATAGGTGGGAAAGAGCTACTCCCATAACAAATGGTCTATATACATACACACATAATGTACTCAATATTGTTGAAATCAAGACTGATGAAAAAGATATTACAGGTATTGGTATAGCAGCCAGCATTGATGTCTCTCCAAGTGTAGGAAGAGAGCTAATAGATCATTTTAAAAAAGGAATAATTGGTTTAGATCCTCTTGATAATGAAAGAATATGGCATGAAATGTGGAGACCTAAACTTGTAGGTAGAAGAGGAATAACTACTAGAATTATTTCTGGAATAGATATAGCACTTTGGGACATAAAAGGAAAAGTTTCAGGGCTACCTGTTTATAAACTTTTAGGTGGTTTTACAAATAAAGTCGATACATACATAGCTGGTGGATATTACGAAAAAGGTAAAGGATTAAAAGAATTAGCTAAAGAAATGGAAGATAATGTAAAAATTGGTGCTAGAGCAGTAAAAATAAAGGTGGGAGCACTTCCTGTAAATGAAGATATAGAAAGAATTAAGGTTTGTAGAGAAGTTATTGGGAATGATGTAAAGCTTATGGTAGATGCAAATAATGCTTATAGGCACTATCAAGCTATAGAGTTTGCTAGAAAAGCTGAAAAATATGACCTTTTTTGGTTTGAGGAACCTGTTGAGCCAGATGATTATATAGGACAAGCCGAGATAACAAGATCAACCTCAATTCCAGTAGCTGCTGGAGAAAATGAATATACTAGATATGGATTTAGAGATATGATTAATCATAGGGCTGTAGATATACTTCAACCTGATTGTTTAATTCTAGGTGGAGTTACCGAATTTATGAAAGTTTGTGCACTTGCTCAAAGTAATGATTTAGATATTGCTCCTCATGGAGCACAAGAAGTTCATATTCATCTAGTATCAGCTATACCAAATGGACTAATTTTAGAATATTACAGAGATACCGTAAATCCAATGCACGGTAAAATATGGGATAATGAATTAGTGATTAAAGATGGTTTTGTTTACGCTCCTGATATTCCAGGATTTGGTCTTAATCCTAAGTGGAAAGATCTAGAACCATATAGAGTTTAATTAGAAGAAATTATATAATTATTATTAGAGGAATTATATGAAAGATGTATTTGACGCAGCAATAGAAGAAATTAAAAATAAGAGAAAATTTGTAATTTCAACAGTAACTAGAACTCAAGGATCTACTCCCCAAAAACCAGGTGCAAAATTACTAGTTAGAGAAGATGGTTCAGGAGTAGGGACCTTAGGTGGAGGTTGTGTTGAAGGAGACATATGGTTCGCTTCAAGTGAGAAGATCAAGCGTGAAGAAAACGCTGAAGTAAGACCTTATGAGCTAAATGAAGACCTAGCGGCACAAGATGGATTAGTCTGCGGCGGGACTATGCATTTTTTGATAGATCCTATAGAAGATAAACTTGAATTCGAATTCTTTCTAGATGAAATAGATAAGGCATTTAATGGAGGTAAACCAGTTGCATTAGTCCAAATTCTTGAATCAGAAATCAAAGAACAGGTAGGAAATAAAATCCTAGTTAGAGAAAATGGTGATCAAACAGGAATTTTATTTAATAAAGACTTAGATAAAAAAATTGTGATGGAAGCCAGAAAATTAATGGCATTAGGTAAAAATAAAACAATTCAGTACGAAAATTGTAGAATATATATCGAAGCTTTTACTACCCCTCCTAAACTTGTAATTGCTGGTGGAGGCCATATCTCAAAAGCTCTCGGAGATTTAGCTAAACCACTTGGTTTTGAACTTAATATTTTTGATGATCGAGAGGAATTTGCAAATGAAGAAAGATTCCCTCAAGCTGATGAAGTAAAAGTTGCTTCCTATAATGATGGATTTGATAAATTTCAAATAAATGCAAATACATTTATAGTCATTGCAACAAGAGGTCATCAACATGATGATTCAGCAACAAAAGGAGCTCTGGCAACTAATGCTTCATATGTAGGCCTACTAGGATCCAAAAGAAAAACAATATTAATTATTGAAAAATTATTGTCCCAAGGAATTGATGATGACTCTTTCAGTAAGCTAAGGGCACCTGTAGGATTAGGCATAGGTGCAAGGACACCAGAAGAGATAGCTATCTCAATAATGGCTGAAATTTTATCCTTTAGATTGGGTGGAGATAATAATTCTATGATGCTTGATAAAAAATTTATTGATAAGATTAAGGCTAAAATCTCAAAGTCTCAAAAAATAAATTACTAAAAAATGAAATCCGATATTGCAGCCTTGATTCTTGCTGCAGGCAAATCAACAAGAATGGGCACAACTAAATCTCTACTTATGTGGCACGGAGACTTCTTAGTAAATTATCAAATTAATTCACTGATAAAGTCTGGATGTAAAGAAATTTATTTAGTTATTGGTCATAATGGAGAAAGAATTCGATCTAAGGTTTCGAATTCTAAAGTTAAAATAATAAATAATCCAGATTATGATTCGGGGAAATCTTCATCAATTATAAAAGGTATTAAGTCCTTAGATATAGGTATAGAAAATCTAATTATAGTTGGAGTAGATCAACCTAGACCAATTTGGTTCTATAAAAAAATAATTAAGTTTCATAATAAATATTCATCAGTTATTTCTTCACCTATAAATAATAAAAAAAGAGGGCATCCCTTAATTTTCAGAAAAAGTTTTTTTAATGAAATCTTAAAAATTTCAAATTATAAAAATGGCTTAAAAGACTTATTTAGAAGAAATGATGATTTAGTAAAAACTTTTGAAATAAATTCTGAGTGGACTCACCTTGATCTCAATGATAAAGAGTCATTTGAAAGAAGCCTTAAATTAAATCTTGAAGATGAATAATAAATTAGAAAAATATGGGGATGAATTAATAAATGAAACCTTAGTTTTCATTAAAGAAAATATAAATTGGAAAATTACTGAGCATGACTTATTACAATTCATAAACGGTAAAATTCAAATGAATAATTATGATCTGAATATAAAAAATAATGTTTCATTTGAAGAAAACACTAGAAATAAAAACTATGTTCCAAATCCAGAAAATTCAAAAATAATTAGAAAAAAAGGAAAGATTAAACTTGAATTATATTTATCAGAAAAAGAAACAAAAAGTGTTCACATAATTAAAGAAATAATGATAGAAAATTTATAATTATAAAGGAGTTAAAAATGAGTAGTTCTATTTTAAAGGATAAAGTTGCGATTGTTACAGGTGGTAATGGAGGGATTGGTTTAGGTATTTCAGAAGGATTTGCTGAAGAAGGTGCAAAAGTTATTATTGCTGCAAGAAATGAAGAAAAAAATAAAGCAGCAATTGAAAAAATAAAAAAAATAAGTCAAAACAGCGAAACTTTTAATTTAGATGTGAATGACCAAAATTCTATAAATAAACTCATGCAATTTACAATAGAAAAGTTTGGGAAAATAGATGTACTGGTAAACAATGCTGGTATAAGTAGAAGAAGTGATGAGCCTCATCTATTACCTAAAAATGATTGGGACGATGTTATTGATACCAACTTAAATTCAATTCATCATATGACTTCTGCTGTTTTCCCACACTTAAAGAAAAATAAATCAGGAAAAATCATAAATATAGGTTCAATGATGTCTATTTTTGGGAATGCAAATTCTGCAGCTTATGCAGCAAGTAAAGGTGGAGTAGTGCAATATACAAAAAGCTGTGCAATTGCTTGGGCTAAATATAATATTCAAATCAACACTATACTTCCTGGTTGGATCGTGACAGATATGACAAATGAATTCAAAAAAGTAAATCCAAAAAGATACGCTACGATTGCAGGGAGAACGCCAGCCGAAAGATGGGGATTACCTGAAGATATGGCAGGAACTGCTATTTTTCTTTCAAGTAAATTTTCAGATTTTGTAAATGGAGTATCTATTCCTGTAGATGGTGGTTATAGTGTAATGTAAGAAGTATTAAAAAAAATGATTTAATGGGCCATTCCCCTTGCCTATTTTATATGCTTTATTAATAGCTTTAGTAACATATTCTTTTGATAATTTTACTGAATCTTTTAGATCTTCTCCCCTAGCAAGAAATGCTGTTATTGCTGCTGAAAAAGTACAACCAGTTCCATGAGTTGAAGTTGTATCTATTCTTTTTACACTGAATGATTCAAATTTATTTCCATCATAAAATACATCTTCAGACACATCTGATTTAAAAAAATGTCCTCCCTTGATAACTACAGATTTTGGGCCATAATTTTTTAAGATTTTACACGCTTTATAAATATCTTCTTTAGTTTTTATTTTCATTTCAGTCAACTCTTCAGCTTCTGATAAATTTGGAGTGATAATAGTAGCTAATGGAAATAGTTTTTGCTTTAATGCTTTTATAGCCTTTAAGGAAATCAGGACATCCCCTGATGTAGCAACTATTACCGGATCAATAACTAATCGAAGATTAGACGATTCACCTAACAAATTTGCAATATCAATTACTGTAGACTCTTCAGGAAGCATCCCTGTCTTAACTGCATCAAATCCTATATCTTTTATGATTGAATTTATTTGATTCTTCAAAACAGTGTTAGGAATTATATGAATGTCACTGACGCCTACAGTATTTTGAGCTGTTACAGAAGTAACTGCAGAAACTCCATAACAATCTAATGATCCAAAGGTTTTTAGGTCAGCTTGAATACCTGCTCCACCTCCAGAATCAGAACCTGCAATGGTCATACAAATAGGAAGTGGTTTTGCATCTGGTTTCATAGTTTTACTTTTCTTAAGATTAAGTTATAAATATTTATAGTAAATATTCTAACAGAGGTTATAAATGTCTTGGATTTTCAAAAATGTTATACCAAATATTGGGACTATTACTGAAGGGCCTTGCTGGAACGGTAAAGAACTTCTTTTCTCAAATATTTCTCACAATAGAGTTCTTTCATACAATCCAAGTAACAACAAAGTTTATGAATTTATATCTGATACTGGAGGAGCAAATGGACTAAATTATAATAAAGATCAAGAGCTATTTGCATGTGAAGGATCAAGAAGAAATATTTCAAAATATAATATAGACGGTTCAAAAGAAATAATTGCTGATTCATTAGATGGTAAAAAACTAAATGCCCCAAATGATTTAGCTATAAATAGCAAAGGGTCCATTTACTTTTCAGATAGGGTTGAGGACATAAATCCAGAGATGGGAATAGGTTTTTCTGCAATAATTTCCGCAGATAAAAATTCGGATGGAACTTACACAACTAATAGAAGGACTTTTGATACTTCCATGCCGAATGGTTTATTATTCAATGAAGAGCAAAATATTTTATATGTAGCTCAATCAGATTATAGAGCAGACAGAGAAAGAGAACTAAGGTCATATTCAGTTGAATCTGATGGATCTCTAAGCAATATGAAAGTTTTACATGACTTTGGTCCTCACAGAGGAATAGATGGCATGACTTTAGCTTCTTCTAATAGCAATGAAAATTATATTGTCGCTGCTACTGGATGGGAGTTATCTGGACCAAGTGGGAGCATAGTTGTATTTGACCAAGATGGTAAAATTGTCGAACGCCATTTAGCTCCTTGCGAAAGGCCGACAAATTGCACATTTATAAATAATAAAATATATGTCACAAGTATCGAAGGGCATCTTTTAGAAGCAGAAACAGAATTATCTGGAATTTTACTTTGGCCTTAAAATAAATATTAATTTGAAAAGTTGGTATAAACTAAATCCTCAATATTAAGAGATTTATCCAAAAATTTATTTTCATTCATCCAATTATACGTATCATACCATTTACTTAAATCTTGATATCCAAAATTAACACCTTCAGATTGCCACATTGGTATTAATAACTTAATTCCTGCTCTCTCAACCTCTTCTTCAACAATTTCTTTTCCAGCTATGTTGATTAAGCTATCAATTGATTTTTCAGGATTTAATATAGAGAATTCGTAACCTTTTTTAATTGAACTTACGACTTTTTTCAATTCAGGATTTTTTTCCTTTAAAAATGTTGAATTAGTAATTAACAGTAGTTCATAATAATCTGGGACACCCCATTCTTCTAATCTCATAATTTCTATATCGTAACCTTGAAGCTCCATAACTATTGATTCATGGGTCCAATAAGCTCCTATTATTGCATCAACTGAACCTGATACTAAGGCCTTAACTAGTTCAAATCCGACATCAATCGTATCAACATCTTCAATATTTAAGCCTTCGTTATTTAGTACAGTTTCCAACATTGCTTTATTTGATGGAATTCCAGGATAACCAATTGTTTTACCTTTTAAGTCACTAGGAGTTTGTATATTTTTTTCTTTGAGAGTCATAATAGAATTTAATGGATGCTGGGAAATACTTAAAACTGAAATCACATCTAGCCCCGCAGACTGAGCTTGTAAAATATCTGGATGATATGATAGTCCAAGATCGTCACGACCACTTGCAACTGATGATATTATTGCAGTAGGATCAGAAGGAGTATAAACTTCTAAATTTATATTTTCTTTTTCGAAAAATCCTTCATCAATAGCTGAATATATTCCTGAGTGATTAGAATTTGGATACCAATCTAATGCTATGGAAACAGATTTGTCATTTTGACAACTTATAAAAGATATTCCTAAAATTATTCCTAGTAATATTTTTTTCATTAATAAACTCCCTTGATTAATTTTTTTTCTATTATTTTTACTGATAAAAAAAGAACTGATGCAAATAATGATAATAAAAAGATTGAAGCAAAAACTCTTTCAGTTTGAAATAAGGGTCCAGATACTTTCATAATCCAACCTAAACCTGCTTTCGATCCAATCCATTCTGCTACAACAGCTCCTATTACTGAGCTTACAGCAGCAACCTTAAGACCTGAAAAAAAGCTTGGTAAAGCTAATTTAATTTTTAATAATGAATAAATTTGATAAGTTGATGCTCCCATAGTTTTCAGCATATTTTCCATTTCATTATTTTTTTTATTAAGCCCGTCAAAAACTCCTATGCATATAGGGAAAAATGATATTAAGAACACCACTATAATTTTAGATAATAATCCAGCTCCAAACCAAACAATAAGAATAGGTGCAAGAGCAAAAATAGGGATCACTTGAGATGCAATTACATATGGCAATATAGATCTCTCTAAAACTTTCGAAAGAGTCATTGAAAAACCTAAAATTATTCCTAGAATCACTGCTAGTGCTAAACCTAATATAATTTCATATCCTGTCACTGACATGTGATATAACAGAAAACTTGTTGAGTTTAAGAATTCCAAAAAAATAGCTGATGGAGATGGTAAAAGCCAAGGTTCAAATAAATTCATAATTGATAAGATTTGCCAAATCGCTATGATAAAAATAAAGGCAAGAATTGGTAAATACCAATTTATTAATTTATTATATAAATTTTCTAACAATTACCTTACCTCTTCTAATCTACAATAGAGATCTTTACGAATCTCAAGAAATTCACCAGACATATTAATATTTGAGCTTCTAGGATGGGGCATAGAAATATCTTTTTGAAACCTAAAATTATTTTTGCCTGAACCCATGATTATAACTTTATCTGATAAAAAAATTGCTTCATCGATATCGTGAGTGACTAAAATTATTGATTTTTTTATATATTTCTTTAATTGCTCTAACCATATGTATAGTTCCATTCTAGTTATTGCATCGAGAGATGCAAAAGGCTCATCTAATAAAATAAATTCTGATTTTTGTATGATAGTTCTAAGAAAAGCAGCTCTTTGCTTCAATCCTCCAGACAATTCATTTGGATAGAAATCAATATATTCATTTATCCCAAGAATTTTAGACTTTTCAATTACATCATCATAACTTGATTGACTTTTATCACCTAGAATTTTCAATGGTAAAAGAACATTTTCTTTTACAGTTAACCAAGGAAATAGTAGGTCATTCTGCTGCATGTAAGAAATATTTCCGAGTAAATCTTTGTTGTTATCTATCGTAATATTGCCAGAAATAGGTTTTAGTATTCCTGAAATCATTTGAAGTAGAGTGCTTTTACCACATCCACTGTGTCCTAAAATTGCAATAGTTTGACCACTAGGAAATTCGAAAGAAAGATTATTAATTATGGGAGCTTCGTTGTTGAAGCTATAATAAATTTTTTCTAAGATTATATTTTTTTTCATTCTTCCCTCCGCTAGAATTATCTAGTTCAGGTTTTATGGGTCGGTTTTATACCCTCTCAGCCCTTATGAGCTCCCCAAGTAAATGTTAATGTTAAATATACAATAGTTTTCAAATTTAAAAAAACAAGTGACAGACAAAATAAATAAATTAATAAATTATACTAAGAATTTTTTTTTACTAATGTTACTAATGTTAATAGTTTCTTGTTCAAAAAATGTTTCAATCGAATCTTTAAGTTCTGAAGAAATAATATCTTTATCACAAAGTAAAATAGTAAATTCTAAATCTTTTTCTTTTGATTTAAAACATAAAAATGGATCAACTGAATTACCTGGAAATTATAATATTTCTAGAGCAAATGGTGATATTCAGAAACCAAAAAATATCATGATAGATGCAGAAATAATCTCTAATAATTTCCTTATAAAACTATCATATTTATCTCTAAACGATCAGTATTGGATTACTAATCCAATATCTTTTGATTGGATGAAAACTCCAGAGGAAGATAATCCATTTAGAAATATTGATCCTATAAATATTTTGGGAGATATTTATTCAGAAATAGAATCGATTAGGTTGGTTGAATACAAAAATAAAGAGTATCTATTGAGGGCAAATATTAATTCAAATAATCTAACTTCTTTAGTCGGAGATATAATAATTCCTGATAAAAATGTGGATATTGAATTGTTTATAAATGATGAAGGATTTGTAAGAAAAATTTTAATTTTTGGAGAAGTCCAACCCAATGACTTAAGTAATACCATAAGAGAAATTTCATTTTCTAACTGGAATGTTGAAATAGAATGGGATGAGCCTTGATTCTAGATAAAAAAATATTCTATATTTCTATTCTTTGCTTAGCAGTTTTTATAGCAGCTGATGATCAAACTGTAATTGTCACACTATTACCCAGTATGGTGTTAGATTTACGAATATCTATAGGTGAACTAAATAAAATTTCATGGACTATAACTTCCTACCTTCTAGGTTTTACTATAATTATGCCAATTGCAGGCAAGATATGTGATAAGTTTGGCTACAGATCTACCTTAATATTTTCTCTAATCATTTTTTCATTAGGTTCTTTACTAATTGGAATCACAAACTCAATACCTGAAAATTCTTATTTCCCTTCAAAATTAATGTGGATGATTATATTTAGATTTTTACAAGCTATGGGTGGAGGTGCCATAATACCAATTTGCATAGTAGGAGTGTCTTTAATTTTAGAAAAAAAATATTGGATATATGGATTTGGTTTAATTGGAGCTTCTGCAGAGTTAGGTGGAGTAATTGGGCCTCTGTGGGGGAGCCTAATTATAGAATATTTTAATTGGGAAACCGCATTTTTAATTAACATACCTATATCAATTTTGATAATATTTCTTATGTATTTTTTACCTAAAAGTAGTATTTCTCAAATCAAAATAAAAATTTTTGACATAATGATTTTTTCTGTAATTATAATTCTTTCTACTTATTTAATATCTGAGTATAATGGAATTGATTTTTCTGCTTTAATAATAATTTCAACTCTATTAGTTTTGTCATCATTATTTGTAATAAGAATTTTGAAAAAACATCAGAACTTTTTACCCAATGAACTCCTGAATAATAAATCATTTATGACATCGTCATTTATTCATTTTTTTGTAGGAGCTAGCTTAATTGTTATTATGGTAACTATTCCACTTTCAGCATCTACTATTCATCAAATGGAAAATTTAGAAATAGGATTGTCTTTATTAAATCTAACTTTATTTATAGGAGTTGGTTCAATTTTAGGAATATTTATATCAAAATTAAGTAATTTTATGGCATTAATGATTGCAGGATTTATATGCTCTATAGGAATTTTTCTTTACTCACTAAATATATCTGAGCCACCAGATGAATTGTTTTTTATTTTCATGATAATTGGATTAGGATTTGGAATTTATATAGTCCCAATTCATAATGCTGGACTTAAAAAAATACCTGAAAAAATCAGAGGTATTTCGTCATCAATGATTTCTTTTTCTAGAATGATTGGAATGATTTTTGGATTATCTATAATGACAACTTTTGGTACTGCAAAATTTTCTGAATTAGTTTCTGGCACACAAATATTTACTTCAAATGTCAATGATCAGCAAGAAATGATCGAATCTATAAATTTAGCAGGTTTATCTGTTTTTGAGGAATTAATTTTAGGTGCCTTAATATTTTCATTTATAGCACTTTTCATAGCAGTTTTATCATATTTTTATACTGAAACAACAGATGCAACTGCGTAATTTCTTGAATGACTAATAGATAATGCAATTTCTTTTATGCCAAGTTCATTTGCTTTCTTTTTTGCATTTCCATGAAGAATTACTTTTGGAGCTTTTCCTCTAGCTCTATATACTTCTATCGACTTCCATGGTACTCCCCTAATTCCGGTGCCTAATAATTTCATAACGGCTTCTTTTGTTGCAAATCTAGCAGAAATTTGAGGGAAACGACCTCTACAGTATTCAATTTCTTGTTTGGTAAAAATTTTATTCATAAATCTTTCCGGATATCTTTCACAGACTTCTTTTATTCTATAAATTTCTATAATATCTATACCTGTAAGGAGCATTTTTTAAATTTCAATAATATATATATTTAGTATAAGGTTATTTTTTTTTTTTGAAAGGAAAAAACAATTTCAAATTTGATTGACGGAAAAAAAATTAGTACTTCAATTCAAGATTCGCTTAGAAAAGATATATCAGAACTAATAATCAAATATAAAAAAGTCCCAAAACTAGTAGTAATTCTAATTGGCAAGAATCCTGCTTCAATATCTTATGTAAAAGCAAAAGAAAGAGCTTGTAAAAAAGTAGGAATATTTTGTCATGTGGAAAGATTAGAGGAAAATATTTTAGAAAGTGAATTAATTAACTTTATTAATAAAATCAACTTAGATACTGAAACTCATGGAATAATAGTTCAACTCCCTTTACCAAAAAGTTTAAATGATGAAAAAATAATTCAGTCTATTTCTCCAAGTAAGGATGTAGATGGATTAACTAATGAAAACTTGGGTTTACTAGCTTCTGGTAATCCCAGGTTTGTTCCAGCAACACCATTAGGCATTCAGATATTACTTCATGAAATAAATGCAAAAACTGAAGGATCTAATATAGTTATAATTGGTAGAAGTAAATTAGTTGGCATACCATTAGCTTTACTTTTGTCATCTAAATCTGAATTAGGCAATGCCACAGTCACAGTTTGTCATAGTAGATCAAAAAATATAAGAATGCATACTATCAAGGCGGACATAGTTATAGTTGCAACAGGATTTCCTAACACATTAACAGCTGATATGGTAAAAAAAGGATCAATCATAATTGATGTGGGGGTAAATAGAATAGAAGATAAAACAAAAAAAAATGGATATAAATTAATAGGAGATATTAAATTTGATGAATTAAAAGATTTAGCTTATAAAATAACACCTGTACCAGGTGGAGTGGGTCCAATGACAATATCTATGATACTAAGAAATGTAACTAAAGCATTTTCACTTAAAATGAAAAAATAATGTAAATGTTTACTTAAAAGCTAGATGTAATATAAAACTTCATTTAAAATTTGCTTATGGCGACATTAAAACGAGAAAATAATAAAAAAACTTTAAGAACTTCTAAAATTTCATTAGAAAAGAGAGAAATGCTAGAGCTTTATAAGAAGATGTTTCTTATTAGGCAATTCGAATTAGCATGTGGTGAAAATTACACTAAAGGCAACATAAGAGGTTTTCTTCATTTATACATAGGTCAGGAAGCCACAGCTGTAGGATCAATTTCTAATTTAATAGATGAAGACTATATTGTTACCCATTATCGTGATCACGGCCATGCAATTGCTAGAGGATTAGATATTAATAGATCTATGGCTGAACTATTTGGAAAGAGTACAGGATTATCTAAAGGAAAAGGTGGCTCAATGCATCTTTTTGATTCTGGCAAGAAATTTATGGGAGGACATGCAATTGTAGGGGGTCAATTCCCTCTTGCCACAGGGCTAGCCTTAGCATGTCAATATAAAAAAACTGGCGGACTAGTAGTTTGCTTTTTCGGAGATGGTTCTACAAACCAAGGAACTTATCATGAAACCCTAAATTTAGCTTCTGTTTGGAAGCTACCTATACTTTTCATACTTGAAAATAATAAGTATGGAATGGGTTCATCTATAGATAGAGTAAGAGCCGGTGGAGAAGATTTTTATACAGCTGCAAGCACTTATGATATTCCTGCAGCACAAGTCAATGGTATGGATGTATTAGCGGTCAAAGAGGCTACAAAAATTGCAATTGAAAAGGTTCGTCATAATGGCGGACCTTTTTATTTAGAATGTAAAACTTTTAGATTTGTCGGGCATTCTCTTGCCGATGGTCAAAAATATAGAAAGACAGATGAAATAAAAGAATGGGAAAAACAAGATCCAATAGTCAGGTTTCCTGAATGGCTTCTATCTGCAGGTATTGCCACAAAAAAAGATTTAGATAAGATACATAATGAAGTAAATATCACCGTAAAAGAATCTGTTGAATTTGCAGATTCAAGTTCAGAACCTAAAAATTCTGAAGTTTATAATGATATATATAAATAGAACTAAAATGAAGAGTTAAATATTATGCCTGAATTAGTAATGAGAGAAGCTATAAAGAAAGGACTTGAAGAAGCTCTTCAAAATGATCCAAATGTTCTTATCATGGGTGAAGATATTGGTGCTTATGGTGGTGCTTATGCCGTGACTGATGGTTTCCTTGATAAATTTGGTCCTGAAAGAATAAAAGATACTCCTATTTCTGAGGCAACATTCATAGGAACGGGGATAGGAGCAGCTAGTGCTGGTCTTAGACCAATTATTGAACTCATGTCAATAAGTTTCTCACTTGTAGGTTTTGACCAAATTGTAAATATGGCTGCTAACATTAGGTATATGTCGGGAGGACAAATTAATGTACCTATGGTTATAAGAGCACCTACAGGGGCAGGTGTTCAGCTTGCAGCAACACATTCTCAAAGTTTTGAAACTTGGCTTGCTGAAGTTCCTGGTCTATATTGTGTTTGCCCTTCAAATCCACGAGATGCGTTAGGTTTATTAAGATCTTCAATAAAAAATAATAATCCAGTGATATTTGCAGAACCTGCATTGCTATATGGAGTCAAAGGAGAAGTTCCAGACGAATACTATGAAATACCTTTGGGATCTGCAGACATAACAAAAAAAGGAGAAGATCTTACATTATTATCTTACGGAGCTGGCATTAGAATTATTAATGAAGTATCTGATATTCTAGAAAAAAAAGGAATAAATGCTGAAATAATTGACCTTAGATCTTTAAATCCTATTGATTATGCCACAATTGGAGAGTCTATAAAGAAAACCAATAAAATGCTTGCTCTAGATACTTCAAGAAGAAATGGTGGAATTATGGCTGAAATTGTTGCAGATGTCCAAGAAAACTTCAATGATTGGCTTGATTCTCCTATAATTAGAGTAGGAGCAAAAGATGTGCCGTGGCCTTATAATAAAAATCTTGAGAGCAATGCATATCCAGATTCTAGTGAAATTGTTGAAGATATTCTAAGTAAGATGATAAATAAATAGCAGTTATTAGGAGTTTGTTTTGGCTAATGAAATAACAATGCCCTCAATGGGAGCTGATATGACAGAAGGAACCATAGTCAAATGGTTAAAAAATGAAGGAGATAAAGTATCTAAGGGTGATAAATTAGCAGAAATTGAAACCGATAAAACTGTAGTTGAAATGGAAGCTTACGATGAAGGATTTCTTAGAAAAATAACTTCAATTGAAGGATCAGTTGTCCAAGTAGGAAAAATTATTGGCTATATAGGAGATATGGATGAAGATATCCCTGAAAAAGCAGAAGAATCTAAAGAGACAGTTATTACTGAAGAAACTTCAAATAAAATAGCAGATTCTACCTCAATTAAAGAGACTAATTCTAGTGACTCAGGTGAAGAAGTTCATAATTCCACCAAAGATTTACAAAAAGTAGATATAACTTTAAGTTCTGATTCAATAAGAATAAAAGCTTCTCCCATGGCAAAGAGATTAGCTAATGAAAAAAATATTAATTTAGCAGACATTAAAGGGTCAGGACCTGATGGAAGGATTACAAAAGATGACGTTGAGAAACACGTTCCTGGGCCTTCATTAGTTTCATCCAATCAATTGGGTAATAGTAAAAATATAAATCTAGATAGCTCTGATATTCAGCTAAACACTATGAGGCAAGCTATTTCTAGAGTTACAGTTAAATCAAAAACCGAAATACCTCATTTTCAAGTTACGGTAGAAGTTGATATGACTGAAGCAATGAAAATGCGCTCTGACATAAATGAAGATATTGAAAAGAATGGAATTAAAATATCAGTTAATGACCTAGTTTTGAAAGCAACTATAAACTCTTTGCTAAAATATCCAAAATGGAATACTTCATTTGATGGAGACAAACTAATTTCTTACTCAAGTATCAATCTTGGTATTGCGATTGCTCTTGAACAAGGTTTGATAGTACCAGCAATTCTAGATGCACAGAATTTAGATTTAATATCTCTTGCTTCTAAATCTAAAGATTTGGGAAATAGAGCGAGAGGAAATGGAGATCCTCTATCAAATCAAGAATTAACCTCTGGAACTTTTTCTACATCTAACTTAGGTATGTTTGGTACACATGCCTTCACTGCAATAATAGTTCCTCCTCAAAGTGGAATTATAGCCCTAGGTGAAGTAAAAAAAGAGGCAAAAGTCATAAATGATGACATTCAAATTAGGCAAATAATGTATGCCACTTTATCAGCAGATCATAGAGTTGGAGATGGAGCTGAAGGAGCTCTCTTAATGAAAGAATTTAAAGAACTCTTAGAAAAGCCTTCCAGGCTATTATTATGACACCAACGGTTAAATTAGTAAGTTATTCACAAGCCTCTAATGAATTTGAAAACTTAGGATTAACCGATGTTCAAGAATTAATAGCATTTTGTGCAAGAGTTTCAAATCCTTCTAATCAGCTAAATTCTGAAACAAGTGAAAAACTTATAAATTATCTTATAAAAAATTATCATTGGTCTCCCTTAGAGATGGTAAATGTATGTTTAGAAATTGAAACCACTAGAGATATTGCGAGACAGATATTAAGACATAGAAGTTTTAGTTTTCAAGAGTTCAGCCAAAGATATGCAAATCCAACAGAAGATCTAGATTTTGTAATAAGAGAAGCAAGATTACAAGATAATAAAAATAGACAAAATTCTATAGAAAATCAAAATTCAGAGCTAGAAAATGAATGGTCAAAAAAACAAAAAAAAGTTATAGAAAATGCAATTAAGACATATGAATGGGCTATAGAAAACGGTATCGCAAAAGAACAGGCAAGAGTAGTTCTTCCAGAAGGTAATACAGTTAGTAGATTATATATGAATGGTACCCTAAGGAGCTGGATACATTATATTGACTTAAGAGCTTCTCATGGAACACAAAAAGAACACATTGAAATAGCTAAAGCATGTGCTTTAGTAATTTCAAAAATTTTTCCAATGGCAGATAGTTTATAATTAAATTTTTGAAATTATAAATTATATGAATAATCTAATAACAATAGACATTGGTAATAGTAATGTAGATCTAGGTTTATTTGATAATAATAAATTAATTCATAGTGCTAAAATTTCTACTCAAGACAACAAATCAGAGTTTGAAATAGCAACATCAATAAAACAATTACTCAATATAACAGATAAAACTGCTCAGAATACTAAAACAATAATTAGTTCAGTTGTACCAAACAAAACTCAAATTGTATCAAAGGCGTCTGAAATTCTAACAAATAAAAAACCTCTAGTCTTGAGTCATGATAATAATTTACCAATTATAAATAAATATAATCCACCTGAAGACGTTGGTATAGATCGATTAGTAGATAGTATTGCAGCTGTAAAATTATATGGAAAGCCAAATATTATACTAGATATTGGTACTTGTTTAGTATTTAACGCAATTACTAAAAATAATGAGTATATTGGAGGTTCAATTCTTCCTGGCTTGAACATGGCATCAGAAAGCCTTGCAAATTCTACTGCGTTGTTAAGACCAGTGGAATTAAGAATTCCTGAAAATATAATTGGAAATAATACTACTGAATCAATTCAATCAGGAATAATTCTTGGATATGTAGAATTAATAAAAGGTGTATTCAATAAATATAAAAAAATAGTTTCTAAAGATCATGATATAAAGCTTATTATCACTGGCGGTGGTGGTGAATTAATAATACCAAAATTAGATTTTGAATATATCTATAACGAAAAATTATCATTTATTGGGTTAAAATACATATATGACTTACTTGAAAAATAAAAATATTGTTCTTTGTGTAACAGGATCTATTGCAGCATACAAGTCTGTTTTTCTTGCATCTGCATTAGTTAAGGAAGGTGTAAACCTAAGAGTAATTATGACAAAATCGGCAAAGGAGTTTGTAGGTGAATCATCATTCTCTGGGATAAGTCACAACCAAGTAATAACAGGTTATTACGAAGGAAAAACTGATCTGTCTATAGATCATGTGAGTATTGCAAAAGAAGCGGATCTGATTGTCGTAGCTCCAGCTAGCGCTAACTCTATTGCAAAAATTGCGCTTGGAATTTCTAATGAACCAATTGTAGGCACTATTTTGGCTTCAAATGCTCCAGTTATTATTGCCCCTGCTATGGATGGGAATATGTATAACTCTAAACAAGTTCAATCAAATATAAAAACATTGATAGAATTAAATATGAAAATTTCTGGACCAACAAAAGGAAGATTAGCATCAGGAATAAATGAATTCGGCAGAATGACTGAACCCGATATCCTTATAGAAGAAATCAAATCTATTTTAAAAAAAAAAAAAGACTTTAAAAACTTAAATGCAATAGTCACAGCTGGAGCAACAATTGAACCAATAGATCCTGTAAGATTTATATCAAACTGGTCTTCAGGTAAAATGGGTATTGCAATAGCAGAAGCATTAAGAGAAAGAGGAGCAAAAGTAACTTTTGTACATGGAAGAATTGATGATAATTCAATTAACGGTATAAAAAAAATCCCTATAAAAAGTGCGATAGATATGAGAGATCAAGTATTAAGAAATATTGATGATAATGACTTAATTATTATGTCAGCCGCGGTTTCTGATTACAGAGTAAAAGAATTTTCTAAACATAAAATAAAAAAAGAACTACTAAGCTCAATAAAATTAGAAAAAAATCCTGATATTTTATCCGAAATAGATAATAAAAAAATTATTAAGGTTGGCTTTGCAGCTGAATCAGAAAACTTGATAGAAAATGCTAAAAAAAAACTGCTATCAAAAGATTGTAATTTGATAGTTGCAAATGATATAACCTTAGAAGGAAGTGGTTTTGGTTCAAATAATAATAAAGCCACATTAGTTGATAAATATGGGTGTGAAGATTTACCACTTATGAAAAAATCAGAGTTAGCTCATAAAATTCTAGATAGAACAATACAATATATAGATTAGGAGATATAAATTGAGACTCTACTGGAGAACACGAAAAAATGGGTTGGATTTAGTTGTTGAAAATGATGATAAGGATATTTTCATAGTCGGAGGAGTTAGGGAAACTAAAAGAGGTATTGAAGCTCTTGCTAAAACAAATGGTTATGATCCATCTAGAGCAATAAAAGGTTTAGAATCAGTTGAACAAGGAAAAATATTTGTGGAAAACTTTCAGCCTTGGTTAGAATTTTTTCCAGGCGAAGATCTTAATATAGAATTAGAATAGGAATATTATGAACCTAAAAGAAATTATTAAAGGATTAATAGAATATGATTCTGCGACAGCTCAAAATGCTCTTATGACTATGGATGAATATGATAAAGAGCAAATTGATTATTCTAGCCCAGATCTAAAATCATATTACTTAGGATCTAAACCTGTAGTTGGTATAGCTGTTACATGCAAGGTTACACCTTTGTACGAACCCAAGAAAAAAATCGATTGGGACTATTATTATAATGAAATTGAATCTTCAGAATTACCAGTTATAGGCGTAATAGTAGATATTGAAAAAAATAAAGGCAGAGGGGCAGTTATGGGAGACGGTATGGCTCTAAAGCATAAAGCATTAGGTGCTGTAGGTGTAATAAATGGTGGATCAATAAGAGATCTTCCAGGGATTGCTGCAGCTGAAATGCCAGTTTGGGCTACAGGTAGAGTTCCTGGTCATGGGCCTTTTAACTTAATAGAAGCACAAACTAGAGTAGAAGTTGGAGACTTAATTATTAATCCAGGTGATCTTATAATTGGTGATAGTGATGGAATAACAAGAATTCCTATGCATTTAGCGGAAGAAACATTAATTCGCTGCAAGCAAGTCAGAGAATTTGAATCCAAAATATTTGATGAATTAAAAAAAAAGATTTCAAGTATAGAGGAAAAGTAGGCTATAGATCACTCTAAAATTCAGTTTCCTTAATTAGTATTTTAGTTATTATTTCTTCTTTAAGTGATGTTTCCTCGACAAAATCTTCACAACCAGAGGCATTACTGAAGTCTTCTATTATATTTTGAATAATATTAATATTATGTTTATTTGATTGAATCATTATTTGTTTTACTGGCTTACCCAAACCAACACCTTCAGATGTTTTTGTTTGTCTTACAGACCTAATCGCCTTAATTGCAACTTCTAGTGTGTCTTCGAATTTCGGTTTATTATAATTTTGAAATTCTTCCTTTGATGGCCATTTTGATTGATGAATTGATCTTATTCCATAATCATTCTTAAAACACCAAGACCATATTTCTTCTGTAATTGTAGGCAGGACAGGAGATAAAAGTCTTAGAAGAGTTGATAGACCTATTCTCAAACAAGTTACAGCTGATGCTTTGTCATTACCTTTAGAATTAAAAACTCGTTTCTTTACTAATTCTAAATAATTATCAGTATAGGTATTCCAAAAAAATTCTTCGGTAATTTGAAGAGCTTGGGCAAACTGAAATTTATCATAATTATCAGTTACATCTATGACCATTTTTTCTAAATCATTTATAAACGAAGCATCAATTTCATTTAATTTTTCAGTATGAAATGACTCATGCGATAAAACAAATTTTGCGGCATTATAAAGCTTAGTAACAAGTTTATTACCTACAACAAATACATTTTCATCATAAGTCGTATCGGTCCCTAATCTGGCAGAAGCAGCCCAATATCTTACTGCATCAGCTCCAAATTTCTCAATAGTTTCAATTGGAGTTATAACATTTCCTTTAGATTTACTCATTTTTTTTCTATCGGGATCAAGTATCCACCCAGAAATCACTACATTCTTCCAAGGTATTGAGTTACTATGAAGATAAGATTTTACAATTGTATAAAAAGCCCATGTTCTAATTATTTCATGACTTTGAGGCCGTATATCCATAGGAAAAATTGACTTCATTTCGTCTTTATCAGGCAAGCCCCATTTAGCGATTATTTGAGGAGTCATAGAAGAGGTAAACCAAGTATCAAAAACATCTTTCTCGCCAATAAATCCGTTAGGCTTTCCTCTATCTTTTTCTTGATAATTATCAGGGATATCTATCTCTGGATCAATTGGTAAATTAGAAATATTTGGTAGGATTACGTCATTATAGTCAACTTTACCTTTTTCATCTATCTTGTACCAAACAGGTATTGGAACCCCAAAAAATCTTTGTCTGCTTATACACCAATCTATTGCTAAATTTTGCGTCCAATTCTCAAATCTTTTGGACATATAATTAGGATGCCAATTAATATTTTTACCTATTTCTAAAAGATCATCTTTCTTATCAGTAATCTTAACAAACCATTGCCTTGAGGATATATACTCTATTGGAGAATCTCCCTTTTCGTAAAATCTTACAGGATGTAAAATTTTCTTTGGATCAGATACCAATGGGACTATATTATCTAAAGAATTTTGAGAATCTTTGAGCATTTCAATTATTAAGTTTTTAGACTGCTTTAGAGTCTTATTATAAAATTTATAAATATTTTTATTAGCTTTTTCAGCATTTACACTTATCCATTCATTTTTTTCTTTTTTATGGTCAAAATTTATTTCTAAAACTTTACCGTCAGATCCAAAAAGTTGTCTAAGAGGAAGTTTGTTTTCTCTCCACCAAACTACGTCCGTTTGATCTCCAAAAGTACAAACCATCAAAATACCAGTCCCCTTCTGCATATCAACAAGTTTGCTGGGGAAAATAGGTACTGGAGCAAAAAAAACAGGAGAAATAGCAGTTTTATTAAAAAGATGCTTATATCTTTCATCATCTGGGTGAGCTGTAATTCCTACGCAAGATGCTAGTAATTCAGGTCTCGTTGTAGAAATTATTAAATTTTCTTTAGAGTCTTGAATATTAAATCTTATATCATGATAAGCTCCATCAATATCTCTGTCCTCGATTTCAGCTTGAGCAACAGCAGTTTGAAAATCTATATCCCACATTGTAGGTGATTCATATTGATAAATATGTTTTTTTTCATAAAGGTCTAAAAAAGAACTTTGAGATATACTCCTTGATCTATTATCTATGGTTGTATATTCATCTTGCCAATCAATTGAATATCCCATTTTTCTAAATAAATCCTTAAAAACTAATTCATCTTGCCCTGTAACAATATGACACATTTCAATAAAATTTTGACGATTAATTTTTAGCAAAGAGCTTTCTTTTAATCCTAAGCGTTTCTTTTCATTTTCAACACTTAAATTTTTAATATATGGGATATTATTATCAATTCTAACTCCAAATATATTCTGAACTCTTCTTTCTGTAGGTAAACCATTATCATCCCAACCCATTGGATAAACAACATTAAATTTTTGCATCCGTTTATATCTAGCTATAATATCTTGATGAGTATATGAGAAAATATGACCTACATGTAGAGATCCAGAAACAGTTGGTGGAGGTGAATCAATAACAAAAGATTTATTTCTTGAGAGATTTTTTTCCCTAGAATATATTCGATTTTTTTCCCATTCATTTCTCCAAAAAGCTTCTTTTTCGAGATATTCAAATCTTTTAGGTAAATTTTTAGGATTTATATTTGTAAAATTTTTATTAATTTCTAACCTCCATAGATATAAAATTATTAATAAGCATAATCTATATTTTTTTTTCTACTAGATAAATTATTTTTTTTATTATTGATATTTATTCTTTTTGACTCAGAATCTAATAAATTGAATAAAAAAGAAGTACCTTTTTTTGTATCAGAGGCTAATTTTGAAGGTTCAGAAAAATCTACTCTTTTCTTGAAACACCAATATGTAAATCTTTCATCATCTAATTCAGAGTAATCATTAATATCTATCTTAAATTTTTCAGTAAATTCCATGAACAATTGATCATACGTAAAATTATAAATCTTCAAAAAAGCATCGTCTAACCTAAATCTTACAAAATTTCCATAAGAAGTTTGTCTCTTAGTTAGCTCTTCTTCTACGTTAGTGATTAAACATCTTTCAATAGTAACTCCATAAAAATAAGAAAGATGAGCAGAATATTTTTCATAACCTAACAATTTCTTAAACTCTGTCTCTGAGAAACCACCATATAAGTGAGGTTGAACAATCCAATCCAAAATTTTATCTTTTAGGAAATTATCAACTAGAAGGTTATCTAGAATAAGATTAGCTAATCTTTTCCAATTAAAAGCTTGATTAAATATTATAAAATCATATTTTTTATTTTTATGAATCTTCCAAGAATTAATTATTTTTAAGATATTTGACTTATAATTTTCTTCATTTATATCTGAAAATTCTTGAATTAATTTTTTTTCATAAGCATTAATTTCAGACATTAGATCTTTATCTTCTTTTCTTATTTGTTTTCTTATTCAATCTTTCAATTCTTCTTCTCTCTTTTCTAGAAAGATTATTAGTAGAACCTTGTTTTACACTATTTGAAGCAATTGTCATATTTTGTCTAGTTTGTTCAAAATCTTCCTTTTGAGTTTTATAATTATTATTTGATTTACTTTGAATTGTACTGACTCTCATAGAATCACTAACAATTTGAGATTTAATATTTTGAACTAAAAGAGAGAACATTTCAAATCCCATTTTTTTATATTGAATCAAGGGATTTCTTTGACCTATAGCCTCGAGTCCAATCGACTGTCTCATATTATCCATAATAGTTAGATGTTCAACCCATTTTGAGTCTATTGAATGAATAAAAATTGAACTATCTAGTCTCTTAGAAATCTCTTCAGTTAAGCTTTCTTTTCGCAATTTATAAATATTTTTAGCATCATTAAGTAGTAAATCTTTATTTATCTGTTCCAGATCTAAGTTACTCAAGTATTCATCAGGAAAAAGATTTCTTAAAAAAGAAATTTTATTAATATTATCTTGATCATCAAACTCATCATAATTAATAAAGAAAGAGTCTATTTCCTCTTCAAGATAGATATAAATTTCATTATCTAGATTTTCATTCATTAGACCTTTATCTCTTAATTTATAAATAACATCGCGTTGAGTATTCATTACATCATCATAGTCTACTAATGTTTTTCTAATTTCAAAATGATATGCTTCCACTTTTGATTGAGCCGATTCAATTGACCTAGAAATCATTTTATTTTCAACAGCCTCATTTTCGTCCCAATTGAAAGCAGACATTGCAGACTTTATTCTATCTCCACCAAATCTTTTTACTAGATTATCTTCCGTAGAAATATAAAATTGGGTTGTTCCAGGATCCCCTTGCCTCCCCGACCTACCTCTTAGCTGATTATCTATTCTTCTTGATTCATGCCTCTCTGTTCCAATAACATAAAGTCCACCATTATTAATTACTTTATCGTTATTGGATTCCCATTCAGCTTTATTTTTATAATTACTAGGATTTCCTCCAAGAATAATATCAGTTCCTCTTCCAGCCATATTTGTGGAAACAGTCACTGAAAATGGAGCACCTGCTTGAGAAATAATAGATGCTTCAGATTCATGTTGTTTTGCGTTAAGAATATTACACTTAATACCTTCAGATTTTAATAAATTTGACAGATATTCTGATTTTTCTATAGTTGTAGTTCCAACTAAAACTGGAGAGCCTTGATGATTTAAATCCTTAATTTTATTACTAACAGCTCTCCATTTTGCTTCCTCAGTCATATATATTTGATCCGGTAAATCATTTCTAAGTGAAGGTTTGTTTGTAGGAATTTCTAAAACTTCTAAATCATAAATTTTTTTTAATTCTTCTGCTTCAGTTGCAGCAGTACCTGTCATACCTGATAATTTTTTATATATTCTGAAGTAATTTTGAAGAGTTATAGTTGCATAAGTTACGGATTCTCTCTTAATAGATACTGATTCTTTAGCTTCTATTGCTTGATGTAAACCATCTGAATATCTTCTTCCTTCCATTAATCTCCCTGTAAATTCATCAACTATTATCACCTCAGAATCCCTAACTACATATTGCTGGTTTTTTATATAAAAACTTTCAGCTTTGATAGAATTTTCAAGTAAATGTGAAAAAATCTGATTTTCTTCAGAATATAAATTATCAATTGATAATTGTTTTTCTACCTTATCAATACCTTTTTCAGTAAGTGCTATTGATTGCCTTTTAGAATCAATTTGGTAATCTTCTTCAACTTTTAACTTAGAAGCAATATTAGAAAATCTTTTGTAATCTTGAGTTTTATCTGGTGCAGGACCTGAGATAATTAAAGGTGTTCTGGCCTCATCAATAAGTATATTATCAACTTCATCAACTATCGCAAAATTTAGATTGCCCTGAACTTTTTCATTTTTATTTTGAGCCATATTATCTCTTAGATAATCAAATCCAAACTCATTATTAGTCCCATAGATAATATCAGATTTATATACTTCAGATCTAGGAGTATCAATAAGGGTATATTCATCAGAATTTTCATTTTTTTCTAAGAGTAACGAACCATTATTTTGTATACAACCTACACTTAATCCTAAAAATTTATAAATTTTCCCCATCCATTCAGAATCTCTTTTGGCTAGATAATCGTTAACAGT
Source organism: Dehalococcoidia bacterium (assembly GCA_022451965.1). Taxonomy (NCBI): domain Bacteria; kingdom Bacillati; phylum Chloroflexota; class Dehalococcoidia; species Dehalococcoidia bacterium. The sequence continues at coordinate 37,022 of JAKUNJ010000008.1, forward strand.
TACGATATGGACTGGGTCTCCAGATAAAGTATTTAAGTAGGCAGCTAAAGTAGCTATAAGAGTTTTACCTTCACCTGTTCTCATTTCAGCTATTTTCCCTTGATGAAGACAAATACCTCCTATCATTTGAACATCAAAGTGTCTCATACCCAAAGATCTTTTTGATGCTTCTCTCACTAATGCAAAAGCTTCTTCTAGAACTGAATCTAATGAATTAAAACTTTTATATTTCTTCTTTAGTTTATTAGTTTGAGATCTCAAATCTTCATCACTAAGATTTATAAAGTTTTCTTCAAGTGAATTTATCTTATCAACTATTTTTTGTAGTTCTTTGATATCTTCATCATTAGAATTACCTATAATTTTTTTTAGAATATTTAACATTTAATCAAAGGAAAAGTGCGCCTACAGAATCACCTCTATTAGTTCTCTTTATGGCTTCACCAAATAATTCAGAGATTGACAAAATCTTAAGCTTTTTATTTGTGTAATTTATTGGGAGTGAATTTGTTACTACAACTTCTTTTATCTCTTTAGAATTTACTATTTTTTCTAAAGAATCTTGGGGGAAAACACCATGTGTAGCTGCTACATAAACATCCTTAACTCCATTTTTTCTTAATAGTTCTGACCCAGCTATCATTGTTCCACCAGTATTTATTTCATCATCAAAAAGTACAGCAGATTGGCCTTTTACATCTCCAATAATACTAAGAGATTCGACTGTATCCTTATTACCTACTCTTCTTTTCTCTATAATTGCCAAAGGAGCTCCTAATTTTGTAGCAAAATCTCTAGCTCTTTTTGTTCCTCCAATATCAGGAGAAACAACTACTAGGTCATCTAATTTTTTATCAATAAAATATCTTGCAAGGATAGGAAGAGCTGTTAATTCATCAACTGTAGCTGAGAAAAAACCTTGAACTTGTCCTGCATGTAAATCCATTAGCATTACTCTATCAGCTCCAGCAGTGGTTACTAAGTCTGCAATTAGCCTTCCAGTAATAGGAACTCTTGGTTGATCTTTCTTATCTGTTCTAGCATAAGAAAAATAAGGTATTACAGCCGTTATTCGACCTGCAGAAGCTCTCTTAGCAGCATCAATCATTATTAATAATTCCATTATATGGTCATTTACTGGGTAAGATGTAGGTTGAATTATAAAAACATCTCTCTCGCGAACATTCTCTAAAATTCTTACAAATGTATTATCATTAATAAACTTAAATACTTCAGATTTTGTGAGATCTTGACCTATATAAGTAGCTATATCTTTAGCTAGCTGATTATGAGCATTTCCACTAATTATTAATGGACCTTTTTGTAAATTTTTCATAAACTAAATTCTTTCTTATAAATAATTTATCAAAAATTAAAAATAATAATAATAACTTTTGAGAATATATAAAGAGTAAAAATTTCGAAAATTTTCTAATGAAATTATAAAAAAAGTTTATAATTTAAAATAAATAATTTTTTTTATGGAAATTTATCTAGCCAGCCCAAGAGGATTTTGCGCAGGAGTTGTACTTGCTATAGACTTAGTTGAAATAGCTATTGAGAAATATGGTGCACCAGTTTATGTTAAGCATCAAATAGTACATAATCCTGTTGTTGTTTCAGAAGTTGAAACAAAAGGTGCTATAACTGTAGAAAATGTATCAGAAATACCAAATGATTCAGTTGTAGTATTTTCAGCTCATGGTTCACCTCCATCTGACTATGAACTTGCAGCCAAAAAAAATCTGAAAGTTATAGATGCAACATGTCCCCTTGTAACTAAAGTGCATAATGAAGCAAAAAAATATTCAAGAGAAGGGAAAAAAATAATTCTGGTAGGTCATAAAGGGCACCAAGAAGTTATAGGAACTTCTGGTCAAGCTAAAATGGAAATTATTGACGACAGAGAAGAATTTAATCTTGATAACAAAAACTCTGTCAATGACAAAGATGTTATTGTGCTTTCACAAACAACGCTTTCTGTAAGAGATACCGAAAGTACAATTGATAAAATTAAGAATATTTATCCTAAAGCATCTATTAGAAACGATATTTGTTATGCGACTACAAATAGACAAGAAGTTACTGTAAAATTAGCAAAAAAAGTTGATCTGATTCTAGTTGTTGGAGCTTCAAATTCATCGAATTGTAATCGTCTAAGAGACGTTTCAATTCAATCTGGAACAAATGCATACCTAATAAATTCATTTAAGGAAATTGATAATAATTGGCTAAAAGGAATAAAAAAATTAGGTATTACATCAGGTGCCTCAACTCCAGATAAATTAGTTTATGAAATAGTAAAAGAATTAAATCCAAAAAAATTGCTAAGATTCCATGATATTGATGAAGAAATAAAATTTGAAATACCAAGAAAAGTAAAACAGTTACTTGATGAATGAAAAAAGTCAGTATAATCTTTATAATTTTTTCAATTTCAATAATAATTTCATGTAAGAATTATATCGAATATGCAGATTCAAATTTTTGTAAAAATAAAGAAATCACATACCCAAATATATCTTTGATTCTATTAAGTAATGAAAAAGAATATAACTTAAATCTTTTTTACGCCGATGAAAAAGAAGAGTACCTAAGTGGTTTGATGTGTATAAAAAAAATACCAGAAGATATTGATGGTATGTTATTTGAATATAAAACAGAGCAAAAATCAAGCTTCTGGATGTATGAAACTTATATTCCTCTAACTATTATTTACTTTGATAATAAAAAAGAGTCAATAGATCTTTTAGAAATGAATATATGTAGAAGAAATAATATTAAATCAGATTTAGAATATAGAAAAAAATGCTCTGATGAAGCTCAAAAATATTTACCTTCAAAAAGTTATACATTTGCATTAGAAATACCTAGTAATCACAAATATATTGAAGAAATAAAATCAAATTTAAAAGATCAAAAGCTTAAACTAATTATTAATAATTGATAAGATATCAATATCTAAGTAAGGACACAATTTGAGCTTCATTATTTTAGTTAGACATGGAAAAAGCCTTTGGAATGAAGAAAATAGATTTACAGGCTGGACAGATATAGATCTATCAGAAAATGGTATCCAAGAGGCTAAAGAAGCTGCAAAAAAAATAAAAAATAGAAATCTAAGAATACACTCTGCATATAGTTCAATTTTCTCAAGAGCATATAATACTGGAAAAATAATTCTGGAAAAACTAGGGCTAAATCAATTAGAAATAAAAAAAGACTGGCGAATAAACGAAAGACATTATGGTAATTTACAAGGATTAAATAAAAAAGACACTTCTGATATATATGGAAAAGATCAAGTTTCAAAATGGAGAAGAAATTATTCTACCAAACCACCTATTTTAGATAAAAATATTTACCTAAGAGATAAATCCTTACCAATATTTAGCGTAATACCAAAAGAAAAATTCCCAAGAAGTGAATCTCTAAAAGATACATTGTATAGAGTTCAAGAATTCTATAATGAAATTATTTACAAACAGCTACTCGAAGAAAAAAATATACTAATATCTGCTCATGGAAATAGTATCAGAGCAATGATTAAAATTTTTGAAAATATAGACGATAAGTCAATTGAGAAGGTAGAAGTTCCTACTGGAGACCCTATATTTTACGAATTTTCAGATGGAAATATAATGAAAAAATAGTTACACGCATTAGTGTACATGTATACAGGTAGTCGAATACGTGTACACGTATATAAATATGATTTCAAAAATAAAAAAAACTTATTATGGATGGTGGATCAGCTTATCTGGTGGCCTTAATACTGCTATTTCAAGTATTCCTACATTTAGTGGAGGAAGCATAATATTTAAAGCAATTGAAGATGAATTTGGTTGGTCAAGGGCAATAGTATCTGGAGTTTCATCATTTGGAAGATTTGGAGGAGCATTACTTGGACCAATTGAAGGCTTTCTAACTGATAGATTTGGTGCTTGGAAAATGATTTTTATTGGTTTTATTATTGCAAGTTTGGGTTTATTTTGGCTAAGTACTATCAACTCAATAATCTTTTATTATTTATCCTATTTAGTTGTTTCAATAGGAGTTAGCATAGGGGGTTTTGTTCCATCAATGTCTGCAGTGAATGTATGGATGCCTCATAGAAGAGCCACTGCAATGAGTTTAGTCATAGGGGGGAGTTCTTTTGGGGGCTTTTTTATGCCTTTTATGGTTTTATCTATAGAAAATTATGGTTGGAGAATAACTCTTATTATAATTGGAATATTATTCATGGTTTTTGGGCCCATTATAGCCTCAGTAATTAGAAAAAAACCTAATTTAGAAGTAATAAATAAACTAGTATCTAATCCAAATGTTATACCTAATAGTAATATTACAGCTAAAAATGCTATAAAAACTCAACCTTTTTGGATATTATCCTTATCTCATTTATTTGCTAATATTTCTGTGGGAGCCTTATCGGCTCATATTTTTATGTATATGACAGATGACAATGGAGTTGGTCTAGATATTATTACAGCTGGTACAATACTACCATTTATGTCTGTTCTTCAATTTTTTGGACATATTTCAGGTGGTATAGTTGGCGACATGTATAATAAAAAAATTACTCTACCAATATTTTTTATTATTCAAGCCTTATCCTTAATAATCCTTGCATATGCAAATAGCTATTTCGATGTTATGTTTTGGTCGGTACTTTGGGGAATTGGTTTTGGAATGAGAACTTCAACTTTTCATGCTTTTAGAGGTGATTTTTTTGGAGGTAGGCATTATGGCACTATATTGGGAATAAATGCATTACCTATGGGAATTGGCATGATGGTTGCACCAGTTATAGTTGGATATATTTATGATTTATATGGAACTTACTTTTATTCATTATTGGTCATGTCGGCGCTTTGCATTATATCTTGTTTACTTATAATTGTTATAAATAATCCAAATAAATATGAAAAAAATTAAACCAATTGAACAAATAGCTGATGATTTAGGTTTAGAATCCAAAGATTTAGAATTATATGGAAAATTTAAGGCTAAGATACCCTTAGAGAATATAAAAAATAATAATAAAAGTTCTAAATTAGTAGTTGTAACAGCGATTACACCAACTCCACTAGGTGAAGGAAAGTCTACAACCGCTATAGGCCTAACTCAAGGCCTGGGAAAACTAAATAAAAATGTTGCATTGACTCTCAGGCAACCTTCTCTAGGTCCAGTTTTTGGACATAAGGGAGGTGGAACAGGCGGAGGGAAAGCTACAGTAGAACCGGCTGTTGATATTAATTTACATTTCAATGGTGATTTTCATGCAATGGAATCAGCTCATAATCTTTTAGCTGCAATGGTTGACAATAATGTATATAGAAGTGCTATAAATAATTTCCTACCCGAAAATGTCACTTGGAGAAGAGTTACTGATGCAGAAGATAGATCACTAAGATCAATTGTATCTGGAATAGGTGGATCTTCAACCTCACCTCTTAGAACAACTGGATTTGATATTTCATCTGCATCTGAAATTATGGCCATTTTAGCCCTTACAGATTCTTATGAAGACCTAAGACTTAGATTAGGAAATATAGTAGTAGGTTGGAAAAAAGATAAAACTCCTGTTTTAGCAAAAGAAATTAATGCAGTTGGTTCAATGATGGCACTTCTAAAAGATGCCATTAAGCCAAATCTAGCTCAAACGGTCGAAGGTCAGCCTGCTATAGTTCATATGGGCCCATTTGGAAATATTGCCCACGGTTGCTCTTCTATTTTGGCAGATCACTTAGCTACATCATATGCAGATTATGTAATAACTGAAGCGGGTTTTGGTGCTGATCTTGGATTTGAAAAATTTATGGATATTAAGGTTAGACAAGGTGGACCAAAACCATTTTGTGCTGTTATTGTGGCTACAATAAGAGGCTTAAAATGGCATGGTGGAGTAGATATAAAAAATCTTTCTGAAAAAAATGAAAAAGCTATCATAGATGGATCAGAAAATCTAAAGAATGCTATTCAAATCGTATCTAAATATGGTCTTAATTCAGTTATTGCAATCAATATGTTCCCAGATGACTCTAAAGAAGAAATAAATTTAGTAAAAAAAATATCTCAGGAAAATAACTCTTTAGCAATTCCATGTTATGGATTCTCTCTTGGAGGAGATGGAATGACTGAATTAGCTTCTTATATATCAGAAATTGAAAAGAATTCTGATGAGATTAATTTACTTTATGAAGATAAAGAATCCCCAATAAAAAAGGTTGAAAAATTAGCATATGAAATATATTCAGCAGATAAAGTTTCTTGGGCACCAATGACTAGAACAAATCTAAGATTATTTGAAAAGCAGGGGTGGGATTTCCCTATATGTATGGCTAAAACACATCTTTCAGTATCAGCTGATTCAAAATTAAGAGGTGCTCCAAAAGGTCATACATTACCTATAAAAGAAGTTAGAGTTCTAGGTGGTGCTAGACAAATTGTAACCTTAGCAGGAAATATAATCACTCTTCCAGGATTACCTAGTAGTCCAAATGCATTCGACATTGACCTAAATGATCAGGGAGAAATTATAAATATATTATCAACTTAAGTGTGACTAATTTTATAATGTTCAGATAATATATCTTCTCCATAATCTCCATTAAAATCTCTTAATACAGAATGAATATGATTAGCATTATTCTGAGTATTATCGTACTCAATTAGAAAAGAATCATGCTTAATTGTGTAGTAATGCCCTTTACCTAATTCAACAGAACCTGCCCAAGAAAAATAAGTGTTTTCAAAACCCTTAGCTAATATTTTTTTCATATAAGACTCTGAGATTTCTAAATTAAATCTATCTACGTAAACCTTAATTAATTCCACTAAGTTTTTTCTTTCTAAATCACTGAATTGATCAAATTTTATTCCATTATTAAAATCACTATCATCAAAGTTTCTATAATTTGCAGTGAGTATATCTGGATGAGCTACATTAGATAAAATAGCTTTAGATTTTTTATCTGGTGATAAAGAAGTTATTAATTTTCTAGCCAGATCTTCTTCTTCAGCCAAAGCTCTAAATCCTTTATGTGGTCCATCTAATACCTTTGCAGGATTTGATCCAAAAAATAATGGATGCATTGAAAATTTATTGCCAATAACATTTACTGTAAGTCCAATATGATGCCCACCAAATCTAAAGCCCCAAGGTTCATTATTCATATTAGGTTCTCCAAATAGTGCTAACCAATATCTCTCGGTAGATCTTACCCATTGACCAGCTCCACCATCGTAACTATTAGAATGCCTTGCTTCGTAATCACCTAATATTTGTTCTAAATTTATTATAGATTTAGCTTTATTATAACCATCTTTTGAATAAGAAATTTCTAGAAGTTCATATACTAATTTCCTTTGAAAGGGTTTCATATCAAAAACAAGTAAACCATTTTGAGGATGAGGAGTGTAGTACCAAACATATCTTTCTTGATCCTCAAAATTGAACTTCAATTTATTTTTTTGTTTTGTGTCAAAAGAATTTAATATTTCTTGTACTTTTTTTGATATCTCAAAGATTTTATCGGTATTTGGTTTCATATTTATATTGGATCTAATTTGTATACTATCAATTATTTTTTTAGTTAAAATAATTGATAGTATAGCATCAAAAAAATAAAAAATATGAATCTATGAAAATTCTAATAACTGGCTCAAGAGGGTATATAGGAAAAAACTTGATTGATTTTTTGAGCGAAAAAAATTTTAATATTTATAAATTAATCAGAGAAAAAAAACAATCGACAAACAATTTATTTTGGGATCCAGTAAATAATATTTTTGATCATAAAATTATCGATGGTTACGATGTGATTATCAATCTCAATGGTCAAAGGATAATAAAACCAATAATTCCAGAAAAAAAGACAGAAATTAGAGATAGTAGAATTAATCCAACTAAACTCTTAGTTGATGCTATAAATAAAGCATCTAAGCCTCCAAAATTATTAATTTCAGCCTCTGCGTCTGGTTTTTATGGAAATAGAAATAATGAAATTTTAGATGAAAATTCACCTAAAGGTAGAGGATTTTTATCTAATTTAGTCGAAGAGTGGGAATCAATACAAGAAACAAAAAAAACAAGAGTTATACATTTAAGACTTGGAACGGTAATAGGTAAAAATTCTCCAATGATAAATATGATGAAAAAATATAATAGTATAGTTGGTGTAAGTAGTTTAGGAAATGGTAGAAATTACTTTCCTTGGGTTGGATTAGATGATGTATTGGGATCAATTGAGCATATTATAAATAACGAAAATATTCATGGACCAGTAAATATTACTTCATATAAACAATATATTTTGAAAGATGTATTAGATGACATTAACCTGAGATTGAAACCAATAATAAAATTTAAAATACCCAAAAAGATAATTAAGTATGCATTAGGAGAACTAGGAGTAGAAGTTATTTTGAATAATCAAAATATTAAACCCAAAGTATTGCTTGAATCTAACTATAAGTGGATAAACTCAACACCATTTTCTAGTATTAGCTAGATTCTCTAACCATTTTTCGAAGTACGTATGGTAGTAGACCACCATTATAATAGTACTCGGCCTCAATATCTGTATCTATTCTTATCAAAGTTTGAAAATGAAACTTTTCTCCATTATTTTTAGTAACATTTACCTTGATTTTAGAATTTGGTACTATAGTTTTTTCTAATCCTTCAAAGTCATAAATCTCAGATCCATCAAGTTTCAATTTTTCAGAACTATCACCATCAATAAACTGCAAGGGAATAATGCCCATTCCAACTAAATTAGAGCGGTGTATTCTTTCAAAACTTTCAGCTATAACAACTTTTACACCTAACAGCGCTGGACCTTTTGCAGCCCAATCTCTAGATGATCCTGTACCATATTCCTTTCCTGCTAAAACAATTAATGGAGTTTTAGACTCTAAATACTTTTCAGAAGCTTCAAAAATTCTCATTTTTTCACCTGATGGAAAATATACTGTCCAATCACCCTCTTCCTCAACAATTTGATTTCTTAATCTTATATTTCCAAAAGTACCTCTTACCATTACATTATGATTTCCTCTTCTTGATCCATAAGAATTAAACTCAAACCTGGGAACGTCACTTGAAATCAACATTTGTCCCGATGGTGCTGATTGTGGAATAGAGCCAGCAGGTGAAATATGATCTGTCGTAACTGAATTTGATAACTTAACCAGACATCTTGAACCTAAAATAGGATTTTTTTTCGAGGGTTGAATATTAAAATTTTCAAAATAAGGAGGCTTTTGAATATATGTTGATTGCTTTTCCCAATTAAACCTATTACCGCCTGAAGAATGTAATTTTATCCATTCTTCAGGGCCTTCAAAAACAGATCTATATTCATCAATGAACATATCTGAATTCAGTGATTTACTTATAGTTTCTTCGATTTCATTTGAAGAAGGCCATAAATCTTTTATAAAAACTGGCTCACCAGACTTATCATATCCAATGGGCTCAACTGAAAAGTCTATATTTACAGTTCCTGCTAAAGCATATAATACTACCAACATAGGAGATGCCAAATAATTAGCTTTAACTTGAGGATGTACTCTACCCTCAAAGTTTCTATTACCTGATAAAACCGCTGAAACAGAAAGTTCATCATTTTCTACTTTTTCAGCAATTTCAGTAGGTAAAGGACCAGAGTTACCAATACAAGTTGTACAACCATATCCCACAGTTTGGAATCCTATTTCATCTAAATATTTATTCAATCCAGATGCTTCAAGATACTTACTTACAACTTTAGAACCTGGAGCCAAAGAGGTCTTAACCCATTCTTTTGGTAAAATCCCTTTATTATATGCATTCCTAGCTATCAATCCTGCACCGATCATAACATTTGGATTTGATGTATTAGTACAGCTTGTTATTGCAGCAATAACAACTGAAGCATTATCTAATTTATTATTATTAATTTGTTTTTTTGAAATTGAAAAATTCTCATGAAAATTTTTCTTGACATCTGAAAGTAATAATCTATCTTGTGGCCTTTTGGGTCCTGCTAGAGAACTTTGAACTGAAGATAAATCAAAATCAACAACTATGGAAAATTCAGGATTAACTCCGTTATAAAACAATCCATTAGATTGAGTATAATTTACAACTCTATCGATTATTTTCTCATCCCTACCAGTCAATCTGAGATAATCAATTGTTCGGTCATCAACTGGGAAAAATCCACAAGTTGCTCCATACTCAGGTGCCATATTAGAAATAGTTGCTCTATCAGTTAATGATAACTTGGATAAACCTGTACCAAAAAATTCTACAAATTTCTCTACAACACCTACTTCCCTTAATTTTTCTACAATCGCTAAAACTATATCTGTCGCAGTTGTACCTTCACTAATTTCTCCAAATAGATTTACCCCAACAACTTCAGGGACTTGCATATAATATGGTTGACCCAGCATAACAGCTTCAGCTTCAATACCACCAACACCCCATCCTAAAACACCTATAGCATTTATCATGGTAGTGTGGGAATCGGTACCTACACAAGTATCTGGATAAATATAATTATCTTCATTAGATTGCAATATTACTTCAGCAAGATTTTCTAAATTTACCTGATGCACAATCCCTGTACCAGGGGGAACTACTAAGAAATTAGAGAAGGCATTTTGAGCCCATTTCAATAATTTATATCTTTCTTGATTTCTTTCAAATTCTCTTGAAATATTCATAGTTAAGGAATCGTTCTGTGCAAATGAATCAACTTGAACAGAATGATCTATTACTAAATCTGATCTTACAATTGGGTTAATGATTGAAGGGTCAACATCTAAATCAGAGACTGCATCTCTCATAGCAGCAAGATCAACAACAACAGGGACTCCAGTAAAATCCTGAAGAACTACTCTACCTGGCATATAAGGAAATTCTTTATCAGGTACACTATCTTTACTCCAACTTAATAATTGCTCTAGTTGACTTTCATTAGATATTTTTTTGTCAAAAGATCTCAAAACATTTTCAATTAAAATCCTAATAGAAAATGGAATTTTTTCTAAGTTTACTTTATTAGCTTTAGCAAGCGATTTTATATTATAAAATTCCTTCTTACCCTCTAGTAAACTCAGCTCACTTAAGTAATTTTTATTATTAAACTTTAAAGACAATATATCTCCCCCAAACTGAAAACGATTTTGTTATTTTAATGTTACATTCTATTATCAGAATAAATAAATAGATAGAATGAATCAAATAGCAAAATTTATTCAAAAAAGCGTCCCTTTTTATTATGGATGGATTATTGTAGCTGGATCAGGATCTACTATGTTTGTTAGAAATGCAGCTGCAACTCTGACAATAGCAGTATTCGTTTATCCAATGAGTGAAGACTTGGGATGGTCAAGAACACTAATTGTAGGAGCATCCTCATTAGCAGGAATTTTATCTGTATTTATTTCACCTTTATCTGGATTCTTGATACAAAAATATGGATCAAAAAAAATACTTTATTCATCTGTTATTGTTTTAGGCCTAACCACGTTATTAATAAGTCAATCTTTTTCTCCTATAACCTTTTATATTTTATTTGCCACTGGAAGAATAATTTTTAGTTCTCCAATACAAATAGGGGCCTCTACTGTAGTAACTAAATGGTTCGTAAATAATAGAGGTAAAGCAACAGGAATATTAGGTCTATTACATTCATTAGGAATGGGCTTATTTCCACTTTTCGCACAATTAATTATGGATATTGATGGTAATAATTTAGATTCATGGAGATTAAGTTGGCTTTGGCTGGGGATAATCGTTTGGATAATTTCATTTCCATTAGTTTTTTTCACCATGATAGATGATCCAAGTAAATTAGGAATTAAGGGAAAAAAATATTTATCACAAGAATCAAAGAGATCACAAGTTAGAAATGATAAATCTATTTCACTAAAAAGTGCATTTAGATCGAAAGCGTTCTGGTTATTATCAATTGTTGGATTTTTGACCTATTTTATTCATACAGGGGTTAATATTCATCAAGCAGCTTATCTTATAGATAAAGGATTAAATCCATTAATTGCAGCATCTGCACTAACAATTATGGCTCTAGGGACTGGATTTGGAAGTATTATAACAGGATGGGCAACAGATAAATTTAGTTCTAAAACAGTCTATTTTTTTGGATCTTTATGGCTAGGTATTAGTGCTATTTTATTTCTACTAGTATCATCGGTATTATCTGCATATATAGTAGCATTTTTATTTGGTATGGCTCTGGGTGGTTTATTAGTAATACCTCCAGTTTTATTAGCTGATATTTTTGGAAAAGATAATATTGGAGCAATAAGAGGTTATACAGAACCTTTTGTAAGTGGTGGTCAAGCAATAGGTGGAATTTCTGCTGGATTAATTTATGATATATCAGGTTCCTATCAAATGAGTTTTCCGCTTTTTGGAATTTTGGCTTTTATAGCTTGTGTTCTTATTATTTTTTCTCCAAAAATAAAGAATAATTAGATGTTTATTGATATACATACTCACGTTCAGCAATTTATTGAAAATGATTTAGATTTATTAATAAATAACTCAATAAATTCAAAAATTGAAATTATTATTGCTGCAGGAACAACTATATCAGATTCAAAAAAAACTATTGAACTATCAAAGAAATATGAACTGATTTACTCTGCAGTAGGTATTCACCCTCAAAATATTTTTGATGAAAATACAAATGATTACATAAATATTTTGGAAGGGTTACTAAGTAATAATAAAACTATTATGATTAGTGAAATTGGCTTAGATATTCAACCAGATTCACCTGATATAAATATCCAGAAAGAGTTTTTTTCGAATCAAATAGGTTTAGCTAGAGATTTTAATCTCCCGATAGCATTTCATGTAAGAAATGCAGAAAAGGAAGCTTTAGACTTATTAGAAACTGAAAATATTAAAGATCTTATATCTGTAGCTCACTATTTTCTTGGAGATTATGAATATGCAAAAAGATTACTTGATAATAATATATATATCTCAGTAGCTAAACCTTTTCTAAGAGATAATAACTTAGCAGAAGTTATTTCTAAACTACCTCTAGATAAATTAGTTATAGAAACAGACTCATATCCTCAATATTTTAAAAAAAATAGGATGAGGTGGACCGAGCCTAAAGATCTTATAATTATTGTAAAAAAACTTAGTGAAATATTTAATAAAAATGAAGATGAGGTAAGAGAAATTATTTTATGTAACTCAAAAAAAATACTAAAGGTCTAAGCTTTTTTCTTTTTCTTATTTCTCTTATTTTTATTTTTTTTATAAGATTTAGTTTTCTGATCTAGGCTTCCAAGACTTGAAGAAATTATAGAAAAATCAGTCTGTGAAATAACGTGTACAGGAGATAATAGTGCTAAATACCAGTCCTCTGGTGCCCATTTTTTTATATAGCTCAAAGATGGAGCAACATGATATCCGCTAACAAAATTACTGTCATTTAAAATCTTAGGATTTCTTAGTTTGACTCTGTAAGGTAATTTTTCACTGGAATTTTCACCCCAAATATCTTTCTTATCATAGAATTTCTTAGAATTTATTTTGGCTTGACCAACAAAAGATCTAAGATCAGAAATATAGAAAATAACATTATCATTAATGTCTATTTTGTTAGTTAATTTATTATCTTTTTTGGAAAAACCTAATATATCAAAAGATCTCTCTTTCAAAATCTTAAAATTTTCTGAAGATAAATTTACTAGCCAATAAGTATTTGCCATGATAAAAATTATATCAGCTATTACTTAAAAACTATTTCTGAGATCTGAATCTAACATAAATAGCAATAGAATTCATAGTTATAAGTATAAATAAAAGTACAATTATTCCTGTAGAAGCAATAGCTCTAAAGTCATCACTTGGAAATGCAGCCCATGTATATATCTGCAATGGCAAAATAGTAAATCTATCTAAAGGTCCAGAAGGAACCATAGTAATGAATACCAAAGAACTAATAATCAAAATTGGGGCTGTTTCACCTACTGCCCTAGACATAGCTAAAATTATACCACTCATTATGCCACCTATTGAATGAGGTAAAATAACTCTTTTCGAAACTTCCCATTTGGTAGCCCCCAAAGCATATGCAGCATCTTTTAGGGATGGTTGAATCGTTCTGATTGCTTCTTGTGAGGCAATTATTACTATTGGAAGAATAAGCAGTGTCATAGTTAATGCTCCAGCAATGAGACTTTTCCCTAAATTCAAAGTATAAGTAAAGAAAGCTAATCCAAGAAGGCCATAAATAATTGATGGAACACCTGCTAAATTAGCAACATTAATTTTTATTAGCTTTGTAAATAAATTATCAGATGCAAATTCTTCTAAATAAAGTGCCGTAGAAATTCCTATAGGAACTGTAAAAAGTGCAGTTAATGTGATGAGCCAAAGCGTTCCAGCTAGAGGTGCAAGGATTCCAGATTTTTCAGCTTTTCTTGAAGCGTAATTAGTAAAAAAATCCCAAGTTAGGTGCTTATACCCATCCATTGAAACGTCAATTAATAGAACTACTAATGAAATCAATCCAACTAAAACAGCTATCAAAAATATTATATTAAAAAATCTTTCCTTCATAATCTACTCATAATTTTGTGCATACTTTGTTACTATAAATCTACCTATAATATTCATAATAAAAGTTATTATAAAAAGTAATAAACCTACAGCAAAAATACTATAATACTCAACTGAATCTTGCTGAGTTTCTCCTTGACTTACAGTTACTATAAATGCTGTCATTGTTTGTATTGCATCCAATGGATTAAGTGTAAGAGCAGGTTTCCCTCCAGCAGCTAAGCTGACTATCATAGTCTCTCCAATAGCTCTAGAAATAGCAAGGATAAATGAAGCAACAATCCCTGAAATGGCAGAAGGAAAGATTACTCTTAGAGCTACCTGGTATTTTTTTGCACCCAATGCATAAGAAGCCTCTCTCAAACTCATAGGAACGGCAGACATTGCATCTTCAGATAAAGTACAAACCATAGGTATTATCATTATTCCCATAACTAATCCAGCACTCAATGCATTAAAAATAATAGTTTCAGGAAAGAAAAATTGGATTACTGGTGTCACAAATGTTAGTGCAAAATATCCATATACTACAGTTGGAATCCCAGCTAAAATTTCTAGCATAGGCTTTATTACTCTTCTCACCTTAATTGAAGCATATTCTGAAAGATAAAATGCACTACCTAAACCAAAAACTAAAGCCGTAACAGCTGCTATAGAAGCTACAAGAAAAGTCCCATTTACAAGAGGAAGGATACCAAAATTCTGAGGAATAAAAAGAGGTGTCCATTTTAATCCTGTAAAAAATTCTACGAATCCGACCTCATCAAAAAATGGAATAGAATTTACAGCTAAAATAGAAATAATTCCAAGAGTAGTAAAAATAGAAAGAGCACCGCTTAATCTTAATAAATTAACAACAATAATTTCTTCTTTTTTTCTATTTTTAAGACTTGTTGAATCTTCTTGATTTTGCATTAGAAAATTAAATTTTATTTGAATTCAAATTTAGAATATTACAGGTATGATTTAAAGTGTTAAGTAAATGTTAAATAAATTATCTAAAAGGTATTTTTATCTTTATCAATAATCCTTCATTTATGCTACTTTCAGCAGCAATATTACCATTATGAACATCAACTATTTGCTTAACTATAGATAACCCAATTCCAGAATGTCTTTCACTTCTTAAGCCATCAACTCTGTAGAATCTTTCAAAGATATGTGGCAAGTCTTTATCAGATATACCAATACCAAAATCTCTCAAATTGAAATAAATGTTTTCATCATCATAAATACATTTCAGTTCAATTTTGGAATCTTTTTGGCTATATCTAATTGCATTTGAAATAAGGTTTTCTAGTGCCGTCTTAAACATGCTTTTATCAATTTTTATTTTAGGAATT
Organism: Dehalococcoidia bacterium; assembly: GCA_022451965.1. Lineage (NCBI taxonomy): Bacteria > Bacillati > Chloroflexota > Dehalococcoidia > Dehalococcoidia bacterium. The sequence goes on from JAKUNJ010000008.1 coordinate 52,970, forward strand.
TTTTTTTGAATAGAATATTCAAATTTTATTCTTTTTGAATCTAAAATAGTTGAAAATTCTTCGTGCAATTCATTAATTAGATCACTTATTTGTATGTCTTCAAGATTTACTATAAGCTCTCCTGATTCTATTGCATGAACATCAATTATATCTTTTGAAATTTTTTCTAGTCTATTTGAATCTTCCTTTATCTTTTCCAAGAAAAATTCGTAATCAGAGTCATTTCCCTTAATTTTACTGTTTTGAAGAGCTTCAATATTTAATTTCATTGAAGTAATTGGGGTTTTTAACTCATGAGAGGTATTTGCAAAAAATTCTTTTCTAGTTTTGTCTAAAGAAATAAAATCTGTAACGTCTTTTATAACGACTAACAAATATTGATTTATTAGTTCAGATTTTATGCTGAAGTATCTAGTAGGAAACGATAATTCAATTATCTTTTCATTATGGTTTTTCGATACTGATTCAGTACAAAATTCAATGATATCTAAATTTTTAGTAATATCAGTAACTTTATTATTTTTGCTCAAATATAATTCTGAAGAATCAAGCAAAGAAATTAATTTATTATTAAAATTTAATATATTCATATCAAAATCTAAAAGCATAATCCCATCATCTAGTGAATTTTTAGAAATTTCGTACAATTCTAAAACTGATTTTGAATAATCAATCTCATCTTTAATATCATTTATTTTACGAGTAATTAAATTCATAAATCCATAAAATTCTGGCACTATTTTTTCATTAGAGCTATTTTTATTCAAAATATCAGAAAGAATAATCTTAAAGCTCTGAATCTTGATTCTAATCATTATTAAAAAGAATGAATTCAACAAAAAAATAATTAATAATATCAAAATAAAATTAAAACTTATGGAACCTAGTATTATCCAGATAAATAATATAAGAAAAAAATTAAATATCAAAATAGATATAAAAAAAGGAATTGTAGAAATATAATTTTTTAGTCTTAAGATAAACTACTCCACATTAATTTTGTAGCCAACGCCTCTTAACGAAATTATTTTTGTAGGTTTTTTACTGTTTTTTTCAATCTTTTCTCTGATCCACCTTATATGAACATCTACTGTCCGTGTGTCTCCAAAATACTCGAAACCCCAAATATCTTCAACTAATTGTTGTCTTGTAAAAACTTTACCTGGGTTAGACATTAATTTATGTAGTAGTTCAAATTCTTTTGGTCTAAAAAATATTTCATTACCTTCATAAATCACTTGTCTCTTATCAGTATTTATACTAATTCCCAAATGAGTAATTTGCTTCTTAGATAAAGAGTGAGAGTCTTCAAATAATTTTTTAGTTCTTCTTATGTTGGCCTTAATTCTAGCTAATAATTCTGGCATACTAAAGGGTTTTGAAACATAATCGTCAGCGCCAAATTCTAATCCAAGGACTTTATCTATTTCGGTATCTTTAGCAGTAATCATAATTATCGGAGTGTTATTATTTTCAAATCTAACTCTCTTACAAATATCTAACCCACTAATTCCTGGCAACATAATATCCAACAAAATAATATCAAATTCTTCAGAAAGAATAGTGTCTAAGGCATTAATTCCATCTTCCTCATAACTAACTGTATAATTTTCTGCTATGAGATTATATCTAAGGGCTTCTCTAATATTTTTATCGTCTTCAACAATTAATACTTTTAATTTTTCAGTTTCTGTTGTCAATAAACTAACTCATAAATTTTTCTTAAATTTTATATCGCTAATATTAACTTATAGTTAAAATTATTCTTAAACAATAGTTATGAAATTTTAGTTTTCTTGGAAATCTTAGTTGAAGATTGAGAATTTTTATTGAATCCACATATTAAGCAGCTTATGTATTTACCATCACTATTTTAAGAGTATTCAAATTTACTTTTTGACGTTAAGGACATCAATTTAAAATAAAGTATTAAAATTTTCTAAAAGAATTATTATTTTTATATTTTTTTGATTACTATTTCCAATACAACATTTAATTATTTATAGCATAATGAATTAGATAATAATTTTTTATCTTATGAGGGATAAGTAAAATAATATGTTCTCAGGAAATATACCTAAAAAAGGAATTTCGCTTTTCTTAATAACAGTAATATCGTCTTTTGCTGTGATTATTTATCTTTATGCTTGGGACTATCAAAACAAAATGAATGAAAATAGTAATTATCAGCCATCATGGTTACAAGAAAGTAGCTTTTATATATGTCCACTACACTAAGATTAGTAAAAAGTTTTTCTAATGTAGATTGGAAACATTATGGATGGGTTATAGTTGCAGTTGGAGCAATTGCCCAAATGATTGGGTCTGCAATAAGAATGGCTTTTGGTATTATTATAGATCCTCTTGTAGAAGAATTTTCCTGGGATCCTAAATCTATTGGAATAGCATATGCGATAATGTCAATTGTAACTGCTATTTCCTCTCCAATGGCAGGATTCTGCTCAACCAAAATAGGTGCTAAAAAAACTATGTATATAGGATTAGTTCTATTCTTGATAGGAATGCTTTGGACAGCTCTTGCAACAACAATTATTGAATTTTATATTTCTTATGGAATAATTTTTGGATTCGCTCAATCTATGTTTCTTGTTCCAGTTATACCTGCTGTTGCGATTTGGTTTAAATCACGACTAGGACTTGCTACTGGACTAATTATTGGTATGTGGAGTCTAGGACCAGCTATAGTAATTCAAATTATGGGAATAATGTTGGATTCATTAGGTTGGCAAACAACATTCATAATTAGTGGGGTTGTAGGAACCTTAATAATGATAATTGCCTTAGGTTTTTGGAAAAATACTCCTGAAGAAAAAGGAGTATTACCTTATGGAGCAGAGTTAATTGAAAAAATAGATGAACAAGAGAGTTTATCTAAAAAATATTCTAAAAATCTACAAAAAATAGTATATGGAACAGATGCATTTTGGAGCTTAATGAATATTCATTTTTTAGGATGCGTTGGTCATGCTGTAATTTTGATAGGATTGGTTCCATTAATGATTAGTAAAGGTATTGGATATACTGAATCAGTATTATGTTTAACCTTAATTATGGTCGTCTCAATTTCTACAAGATTTCTAACACCTATCATTGGAGACTCTATAAACCCCAAAATAATAATGTTCCTTTCATTTTTAGGTCAGGGTTTGTTTGTAATTCCATGGGCGTTTACTACAGATAAATGGATGTTTTATTTAGTTGGTATTTTATGGGCAATTCCTTATGGTGGAGAAGGAACTTTATTCCCGATAATGAATAGAAAATACTATGGTTTTTTTAGAATGGATACAACATATGGATGGCAGATACTAGCTGCAAGTTTGGGTATGGCCTTAGGAGGATTTATCCCGGGATTAGTTTTTGATGTAACCGGTGGATATGTTTACGCAATATGGATATCTGCTTTTTTTTCATGCTTTGGTGCTTTTGTTATTCTAACCTTAGAAACCACTAAAAAAGTTATTCGCCCCTCATTCAATAATCTCTAATAAACAAACTGGAGCAGGAATAGAAATCTTTTCACCTGTGGGTATCAAATCTCCGTGCTCATCAATTCTGAACATGAATATATCATCTGAGTTTTCATTTGCTACTAAGCAATACTTACCGGAATTTGATATAGAAAAATTTCTAGGAGTTTTACCTTTAGTAGAAAAGTGTTTATCAAACACAAGATTACCATTATCAGAAATAATAAATTTTGATATTGAATCATGCCCTCTATTAGAACCATATAAATAATTTTTATCTTTGGAAAAATGTATATCAGCAGTTGTGGTTTCTAAATCATAATTTTTTGGTATTGTAGAGATTATTTGATTTGAAATCAAATCAAAATTTGAATTTATTTCAAAAAAATTAATTGTTGAATCGAGTTCATTTATACTATAAGCTCTTCTATTTTTTTTATCTATGACGAAATGCCTTGGACCAGACCCAGGATCAGTTTTAAAAGACTTTGAAGATACTATTTTATAATTATTTTTATTTATTGAATATCTTATAATTTCATCAATCCCAAGGTCACAAACATAGAAGTTTTGATCATCAAGAAAATTTATTGAGTGTGCATGAGGTTCATTTTGCCTAATTTTATTTAAGCTTGATCCTTCATGAGAGATTTTTTCAATAAAGGAAATTTTGCCATTTTCAAGTTTATATGTTGAAAAATCACCTGAACTATAATTAACTACAACTAAAAAATCATTCTTACTATTTACAGCAACATGACAGGGATTATCTCCAAAAGAAAATTCTTGATTGATTTTTTCTAGTTGATTATTGTTAATAAGATTGTAGGAAACTATTAATCCAGGATCAGAAGAACTTGATTCTCCCACAGCATATACATTCTTATAACCACTATCAATAGCTAAGAAAGAGGGATTTAGGGGGCTTATTTCAGGAAAAGAATTTACTAATTTAAACTTTTCACGATCTTCATCAAAGTCTAAAATATAAATTCCCTCACTTTTTCTTTTAGAATATGTTCCTACTAACCAATTCATAAAATAACCTCTTATTTATAAAATATATTGATATAGTTTAATAGATAAATAATAAAAAATGGTCGGGGTGACAGGATTTGAACCTGTGACCCCTCGCTCCCAAAGCGAGTGCGCTACCGCTGCGCCACACCCCGTAGTTATTTATTTTATACGTAAATTCTAATCAAAGTCTTATGAAAATAACAAAAATTGAAGTACTATATCCAAGTTATAAAACTTCTCTGAAAGACTGGAGACCAAATCTATGGCAAATTATAACTAAAATTCATACAGATAAAAATAAAGTTATTGGATATGGAACAGGTGGTGGAGGCTTAGCTTCCGTAAATGTTATAAATGGTCACCTGTCAAAAATTATATCAAAAGCTAATATAGAAAAAATCGAAGATATTTCTGATTTATTTAATAAGATGTACATACAAAGTATCCCATATGGTAGAGGTGGGATAGCTTCGATGGCAATTTCAGGAATAGATTTGGCGATATGGGATGCATTTAGCAAATACTACGAAATTCCAATAAAAAATTTATTAAATAATAAAAGTGAAAAACACATTTCTGATATTAATACTTATGCAACAGGAAATGATGTAAAAACCTATAATGAACTAGGATTTATCAATTATAAACTAAGTGTAAGGTCATCTAATAATTTTATTGAAGATAAAAAAAAGCTGACTAAAAAAATAAAAGAAATTAGAAAGATTTTTAGTAATTCTAACAAGATTATGTTGGACTCTTATATGTCTTGGGATATAGATTACACAATTAAGATGTCAGAAGGCCTTAAGGATTTAGATATATTTTGGTTTGAGGATGTATCAACTCCTGATGAAATATTAAATTCTAGTTCTATTTTGGATAAGTTAAATGGAATTTTTTTAGCTGGAGGTGAACATGACTTAAATTATGAAAATTTTTCTAATATGAAAAAAAATAATACATATCATTTTTGGCAACCTGACATTACATGGTGCGGAGGAATTAGTGCATTACTAAAAATAATTAAAATTTCAAATGAGGGTTATCCCATAATATTACATAGGGGAGGTGAACCTTGGGGTTTACCAATGATCCAATCTGGATTGGTAAAAAATCTAGCTGAAATTCATAGTCCCAAAGATAAAAAAATTTCAATGGAAAAATGGGATAATAATTCTATATTGAGTTTTGATGAAGGAAAATTAAGACTAAATGAATATTTAGGTTTTGGAGCTGAACCTAAAAAAGGTATTTTTGAATGATTAACACAAAAAAAGAACTAATTTTCTTGGGTACAGGTACTTCAGAAGGAGTTCCAAGAGTCAGTTGCTTAACCAATGGACTTGGTTGCAAAGTGTGTTGCAATGCAATGAAGCCTAACTCAAAAAATAGAAGATTTAATACCAGCGCAATGATAAGAATTATGAGAAATGGAAATACAAAAAATATATTAATTGATGCAGGAAAATTTTTTTATCAATCAGCAATAAAATGGTTCCCAAAATATAAAATTAATAAAATTGACGCTGTAATTCTTACCCATGCACATCAAGATGCTGCAGGTGGTTTTGATGATCTTAGAGACTGGACAAACAATACTCAATCAAATATACCTATATACCTTAGAAACGAAGATTTAGAGGTAATAAAGAAAACATTCTATTACCTTGTTGATACTTCAAATATTACATCTGGTGGGACAGTTGCAAAATTAAGTTTTAATATAATTGATGAAAATTTTACTATTATAGAAGAAGAAAAAATAAAACATTTGAAAGTAAATCATGGTAAAAATTATTTTGCAAATGGATACAGAATTGATAATCTTTCTTACATAAGTGATTGCTCTTATATTCCTAAAGAAACAATGGATAGAATATCAGGAAGTGAAATAATTATTTTAGATGCATTAAGATTCAAGGAGCACAAATCTCATTTTAACTTAGAAAAGGCGATAGAAACTGCGATAAGTATTAAGCCTAAATATGCCTATTTCACGGATATATGTCATGATATTGATCATTACGAAACAAATAGATTTCTAAAAAAAATTTCAAAAGAAACTAATATAAAGATGCAATTAGCATACGATGGCCAAAGAATTATATTTTAATTTAGTCTTTAGAAGATTTTGTAGTAAGTCTTAAAGTTAGATATCCTAATATACCTGCTAATAACGATGCCAATAAAACTCCTAGTCTTACAGATGTTTGATATTCTGGATCCGTAAAAGCTAAACTTCCTATGAACAAACTCATAGTAAATCCAATTCCAGTTACCAATGAAAGACCATAATATTGAGCCCAAGAAATATCAGGCGGTAACTTACAAAGCCTTAACAAGCTTCCTATGTAAGTAAATGACATAACTCCAATTTGTTTTCCAAAAAATAACCCCAATATAATCCCTAGGGTTACTGGATCCCATAAAAGATTCAATTCCATACCTGAAAATGAAACTCCTGCATTTGCAAACGCAAAGATTGGTAGAATAGTGAAATTAACCCAAGGTTCTATTGAGTGTTCTAATTTTGACAATGGAGAATGATCTGAAGAATTATTTGATCTTAATGGTATAAATTGAGCCAACAACACACCTGCCAAACTAGCATGTATTCCGGACTTTAGAACAAAAATCCAAAGTAAAATTCCTATAATAATATAAGGTGACAATTTATGAATTTTTCTATTATTTAATACAAATAAAACAAGTGTGCTTATAGTGGCAAAAACTAGGTTGTTAATCGATAAATCAGATGTATAAAATGATGCAATAATTATTATCGCCATTAGATCATCAATAATTGCAATGGCTACCAATGTTACTTTTAGAGATATAGGTACCCTATTACCTAACAATGTAACTACACCTAGTGCAAATGCTATATCAGTTGCAGTAGGAATAGCCCATCCATTAGTAGTTAATTCATTACCAATATTTAGGCTTAGATAAATTACTGCAGGAATTGTTATTCCGCCTATGGCAGCAACTGCAGGCAAACTAAACTGCTCTCTTGAAGATAAATGGCCTTGAATTAATTCTCTCTTAATTTCTAGTCCAACCAAAAGAAAAAAAATAGCCATTAGCCCGTCATTGATCCAATGATGAAAATCTTTATCGATTGAGAAGTTAAAAATCTTAATACTTATAGAACTATGTAAAAGTTTCGAATAAGAATCACTTAAGAAAGAATTTTCAACAAGAATTGCTGCAATAGCAGCTAAAAGTAATAAAATTCCAGGAGCAGATTTTATTTGGAAAAATTTCCTTATGGTTTCTATGAGCATTTTTTAATTTGGAGATATATTTGATAACAAATTTAGTAAACTTTACCTAATAATATTCTTTGGCTTCCAAAACTTTTTTGAATGATCAAATGATAATAAACCAATGAATTTTCTACTATAATTATATATTTTGATATCATCATAATTCAATGAATTTATATTCAAATTTTCTGAATTAAAAACTTTACCATTATAATAATTATTTTCCATTTGAATATCAAAAAGTAATTTTTTATTATCACTAAAAATTAAGTCTGTAGATAAAAGTTTATCCTCTATTTCTTCAAAATCTTTTATATCTATAGAGCTCTTTATTTGAAATGGACCATAATTGATTCTAGATAAGTTAATTAATGTAGCTAAACTATCAAGACTTTCAGCTAAGTCATTAACTAAACTTCTTATATAAAAACCACTAGAACAATTAATTGAGATAGTTAATATAGGAGATTCCCAACTAATTACTTTTATGCTGTTAACTTTTACTTTACGTGAATCAATTTTGACTCTTTCATTTTTTCTTGCATATTCATATAGTCTTTTACCGTTCTTTTTTATCGCACTATATTTTGGTGGTACTTGTTCTATTTCTCCCAAAAAACTAGAAAGTTTCTTAGCTATCAAATCCAAATCTTTGGGAATTTTATTAGTTTCATTTAATATTTCTCCCTCTAAATCAAATGTTGAAGTTGAATAGCCAAACCTTATTTCAGCAATATAAGATTTCATAAATGTTTGAAAGTAGTTAAAATATTTTGTGGTGTCATTTATTAATAGTGGAAGTATCCCCGTAGCAAGTGGATCAAGAGTACCAGCATGACCTATTTTTCTAAATTTATACCTTGACTTAATCTTTCTTAATACGTCATTTGAGGTCCATTTATAGGGTTTATTTATAATGAATATACCACTTTTATGAAAATTCATTAGTTCTATTTTTCAGAAGAAACTTCATTAATTAATTCATCGATCTGTTTTTGAAATTCAGACGATTTATCTAAAAAAAACTTAATTTTTGGTGTTCTAGACGTCCTTACTTTACTTGAGATTATTTTTTGAAAATAAAAAGCTTTATCATTTAAGTTTTCAATTATTTGATCAATATATTCATTAGAAGGATTGTAGATACTTACGAATACCTTACTAAAGGAGAAGTCTTTACTGGTATCAACACTCATTATAGAAATCATAGAAACTTCAGAGGCTAATTCATCAAGATTTGAAATGGATTCACCGATAATCTTCTTAAGAGTGTTATTAAATTTTTGAATTCTAAAATCCATAAAGTTCTTATCTCAATTCATAACATTCTAAAACATCATCTACTCGAATATCATGAAATCCATTTAATACAATTCCACCTTCAATATTATTCTTTAATTCAGTTACATTTTGAGTTAGATGCCTCATAGACTCAACACCACCATCAAATATAGTTTCGTCATTTCTGATTAATCTTATTCTCGCATTTCTTGTCATATTTCCTTCGAATACTCTTACACCAGCTATTTTCTGAACCTTTCCTCTAGGGAATACTTCAAGAATTCGGGCAGAGCCAATATTCATTTCGGATTTTTCTTTACCTTTCAGTCCTTCAATTATTTCCTTGATCTCATCAACTAATGTATAGATGATATCAAAAGTTCTTATTGGTATATTATTTGTTTCAGATTGGCTTACTGCACCACCTTGAACAATAGTTTGAAAAGCTACAATAATACAATCTTCAGCACTTGTAGCCAACATTACATCAGATTCTGTAACAGCTCCAACAGATCCTGAAATTATTTTTACTTGTATTTCTTCGCTAGTTAAGTCATTTACAACTTGTTCTACTGCTGTAAGGGCACCATTAGATCCAGTTTTTATTACAATATTAATTTCTTTATCTTTTGAAGCCTTGGCTCTTTTGACTACTTGAGACAATGTTGTAATTTTAGAATTTGATGTTTGTTTATCTCTATTCCTTTGTTGAATAATTTTTCTTGCTTGTTTTTCATCTTTCACAACTTCAACTATATCTCCAATATTACTTATACCTGATATACCCATTATTTGAATGGGAGTGGATGGTTTTGCTAATTTGATTTCTTTTGAATATCCATCAATCATTTGACGAATCTTACCTGAATTATTGCCAGAAACTAATATATCACCTTGGTTGAATGAACCAGACTTAACCAATACTGTAGAAATAGATCCTTTCTTTGGATCATTATATGATTCAATTATTACACCTTTTCCTGAGTTTTTAGTGTTAGATTGTAACTCGTTAATTTCGGATAGTAAGGTTATCGATTCAAGTAATTCATCAATACCTTCACCCTTAAGTGCTGAAACCTGTACTGAAAGTACTTCTCCACCATAATCTTCTACAATAATTTCATGTTCAGTTAATTGGCTTTTTACTTTATCTATATCTGCACCCTCTAAATCACATTTGTTTATAGCGACAATCATTGGCACATTAGCATTTTTAGCATGATTAATTGACTCAATAGTTTGTGGCATGAGACCATCATCAGCAGCAACAACTAAAACTACAATATCAGTAACACTTGTTCCAGATACTCTCATTGAAGAAAAAGCTTCATGACCTGGAGTATCAATAAAAGTCATTTCAGATCCGTTGTGATTTACCTGATATGCACCAATTTTTTGTGTGATTCCTCCATACTCTCCATCAACTACATTTGTTTTTCTAATAGAATCAAGTAGTGTGGTTTTACCATGATCTACATGACCTAGAACTGTAATCACAGGAGCTCTCTTTTCTCCCTGATTTTCTGTATTTGAATCTATAGACGACCCTACCTTTAAGGCACTAGAATTATCCACTGATTCTCTAGGTTTGAGCACCGGAATTTCAAATGATTGCGCTACTCTTGCAGCTATAGAAAAATCAATTTCTTGATTTACTGATGCCATAATACCAAGCTTCATTAATACCTTAATCACATCAACCTGTGATTCATCAAGTGTTTCAGCTAAATCACCTACTGTAATTGTTAATGGTAATGAAACTGGAGATTTTATCTCGTCATTGGTGCTATCTTGTCCCATTGTTGTCAAATAAATCCCCTATTTATCTTTTATTTTTTCTTTTTCGATCAGATTTCTTAGAATTTCTATCATCTGATTTAAAATTATTTAATGATTCTATGTCTTCAGCAAATCTAATAGTATCATCGGATTTTTCAGAACCTTTAGCCCCACCTAAGTCCCATATATCTTCAGATGAAAAATCTAGGATATCTTCTTTTTGTTTCTGTAAGATTTTCTCTTTCTCTTCTTTTTCTTCTAATTCTTGAATTTCCTTTTCTAATGCCATTAACTCAGCTGAGTCATCTACTAAATCTTCTTGTAGCAAAATTTCTTCCTCCATAGTTTGAACAACTTCTGATACTTCTTCTTTTTCTGATTCAGTAATATTTTCTTTAGTTTCGGTTATTTCAATTTGCACATCTTTTATCTCTTCAGCAATTTCTTTTATTTGATCTTCTTCGGGTTGAACATCAATTTTCCATAATGTTAATTTTGCAGCCAATCTAGCATTTTGACCTTCTTTACCAATAGCTAAAGAAAGTTGTTTTCTTGGCACAATAACAAGGGCTGTTCTGTCGTCTTCATTAATTTGAACTTTAGTAACATTAGCTGGAGATAATGAATTCGTAATCAATACTCTAGGATCTTCATCCCAATCAACAACATCAATTTTTTCACCCAGAAGCTCATTGACTACATTCTGAATTCTAATTCCTCTAAGTCCAACACAAGCTCCTACTGCATCAACTTCTGGATCTTCTGAATATACTGCAACTTTTGATCTAGCTCCAGCCTCTCTAGATAATGCTTTTATTTCGACTATTCCAGTAGTAATTTCTGGAACTTCGGTTTCAAATAATTTTCTAAGAAGATCTGGATGAGTTCTTGAAACTATAATTTCTGGACCTCTAGCAGATCTTTGGACCTCAGTAACAAAAAACTTTAGCTTTTGTCCTACTCTATATCTTTCATAGTAAGTTTGCTCTGAAGGGGGCATCAAAGCTGTGGTTCTACCTATATCCACAAATACATTTTTAGAATCTATCCTTTGAATAGTTCCTATAATTACTTGACCTTTTTTATCAGCAAATTTCCCGAATACTAAATCTCTTTCAGCTTCTCTAAGCTTCTGGAGTACAACTTGTTTTGCAGTTTGAGCAGCTATTCTTCCTGGATTATATTCCATAAATCCTGTTTCAATAAAATCTCCAACTCGTAAATCTTTATTAATTTTTTGAGCTTCTTCTTCTGATATTTCCGATAAAGGATCTTCAATAGCATCTTTTTCTATGACATTAAGAATTGTTTTTACAATCACATCACCAGTTTCTGAGTCAACTTCAACAAGTATATCTTGTCCTTTTGCAGCAGGATCTTTTCTATAAGCTGAAGCTAATGCTTCCTTAACTGCAGAGACAACTATTGATTGTGGCAGATTTCTTTCAGCTGCCAATTGCGTTAAGGCTAAGAAAAGTTCATTCTTCAAAGTTACCTCCTAGATAACTGTTAACAAAAAAAAGTGAGCAAAGCCCACCTTCCTAGTTGATTTATCCTTTTTTTAATTTATTTATATTAGTATCATTCTAGCATTTTTTAGTATGTTAATGTGGTTGATTTTTTATATTTTTAAAGAATTCAATTATTTGTTCAATATTAACAGTATGTGTTTTATCATTATCTCTATCATATAATTCTAATAAACCATTAGCTAAATTTCTTTTTGAAACAACTATTCTGTATGGTAGAGATAATAAGTCAGAGTCATTAAACTTAACTCCAGTTTGAATATCTCTGTCATCAAATAATAAATCAAACCCCATTTCTGATAAAACGGAATAAACCTTTTCTGAAAGTTTCATCACTTCATCGTCATTTGTTTGTAAAGCAGCTAAATATATAGAAAAGGGAGAAATAGATAATGGTAAATTCATTTTATTCTCAGAATTATTTGCTTCTATACACGCTGCTAATAGTCTTCCAACTCCAATGCCATAACATCCCATCAATATATCTTTATATTGACCATCTTTATCTGAAAACTTAGCACCCATTTTGGAAGTGTAGGAAGTACCTAACTTAAAAACATGACCTACTTCAATTCCCTTTTTAGCTATTAATTTCGATCGTTCTTTAGATAAGTAACCTTCTTTAGCCTCGGCTATATCAACAAATTCTGCAATGACTAGATCTCTCTCAATATTAAAACCTTTGTAGTGTTTTTCAGAAATATTTGAACCAATTATAAAATTACCCGGCCCTAAGTTTACTGACTCATCATATAAAAAACTTATATTTTTTATATTAACTGGAGATATATAGCCAGGTATGAATCCTTCTTTTATAATTTCATTATCTGAGGCAATTTTAAGATTAGTAGCTTTGATATGATTTCTTATTTTTGTTTCATTTAATGTGTAATCAGATCTAATCACACATCCTATTAATTTATCATCTGCTTTATAAATTATAGTTTTTAGAATCTTATTATTTTCAATTGATAAAAATTTTCTTAGGTCATCTATAGTTTTACAATTTGGAGTATCTATTAGTTCAAGTTTTTCATTGCGTTCTAATGTATATTCTTGTTTTAAGAAAACAGCTTTCTCTGAATTAGCTGCATAATTTTTATCCTCACTCAACAGCACAATATCTTCACCACTTTCAGCTAGCATTATAAATTCGTTAGATTCCTTACCACCTATAGCTCCAGAATCAGCATCAACAATCACAACATCTGTTGAACATCTTTGAAAAATATTGTTATAAGCTTCAATCATTTTTTTATAGGAAATATCCAACCCTTCTTCATTAATATCAAAAGAATAAGCATCTTTCATTTCAAATTCTCTTACTCTCAACAAACCAGCTCTTGGTCTTGGTTCTTCTCTATATTTAGTTTGGATTTGATACAAAGTAAAAGGTAGATCTCTGTATGAATTTACATTTTTTGAAACTAAATCAGTCACAGTTTCTTCATGCGTAGGAGCTATAACCATATCGTTATTTCTTCTATCAGAAAATCTTGCCAGAGGTGGAATGAATGTATCGATTCTGTCTGATTTATTCCATAAATCTGAAGGTTGAACAACTGGCATATTAATTTCTAATGCTCCAGATTTATTCATTTCTTCTCGTATAATATTTTTTATTTTTTCTATTGATCTCCATCCTATTGGAAGAAAACTAAAAATACCACTTGAAACTTGAGAAATGAAACCGGATCTATGCAGCAATCTATGACTTTCAGTTTCTATGTTTTGAGGATCCTCTCGATAAGTTTTCCAAAAGTAATTACTTAATTTTTTTGAACCTAAAAATGAATTAATATTCATTTATATCCCCCATTTATTTTGAACATAAGTTTCAACCATTTCAATAAACTCATTAGATATATTTTGTCCTTTAAGAATCTTCACTTTTTTCCCATCTATAAACACAGGAGCCACAGGACTTTCACCAGAACCTGGTAAAGAAACTCCTATATTTGCTGCTTTTGATTCACCTGGTCCATTAACAACACATCCCATAACTGCAACTTTTAACTCTTCAGAGCCAGGAAAATCTTTTTTCCATTCTTTGTTCTTACGATCTAAATGATCTTTTATTTCTGAAGCTAATTCTCGAAAATAAGTTGAGGTAGTCCTTCCACAACCTGGACAAGCAGTTACTTGAGGTTTAAAGGTTCTTATACCTAATGATTGTAAAATTTCTTGGCATAATTCAACTTCCCTGGACCTCAGAGCTCCCACCTCAGGAGTAAGAGAGGATCTAATAGTATCCCCTATCCCTTCTTCAATCAAGATAGATAATGCTGCTGAAGTAGCAACAATTGATTTCATTCCTAAACCTGCTTCAGTTAAACCTAAATGCAGAGGAGCAGAACATTGTTTAGAAATTTCTCTGTAGCAGTGTACCATCTGATTTAGTCTAGAAACCTTACACGAAATAATAATATTATTTTTACTTAATCCAAAATCAATTGCTTTTTCATATGAAATAATTGCACTTGAAATTAATGCTTCTGATTCTACTTCTTCTGCACTCTTAGGTATTTTTAATTTATTATTTTCTTCCATTTTTATATTTAATAGTTCTTGATCCAGAGATCCTGCGTTTACTCCGATTCGAACTGGCTTATTTAGATCTTTAGCGATATCTATAAAGGTTTTAAAATTATCATCTTTTCTATTTCCTGTTCCTAAATTACCTGGATTTATTCTATACTTATCTAGATTCTCAGCACAACTAGGAACTGATCTTAAGATCTTATGGCCAATAAAATGAAAATCTCCAATTATAGGCACATTTATACCCTTATCAGTTAATATATTCTTTATATCAGTTATTGCTTTAGCAGATTCAATATTATTTACAGTTACTCTTACAAGCTCTGATCCTGCATTATATAATTCCTGAATTTGATTTACTGTTTTATTTACATCAGCAGTATCAGTATCTGTCATAGATTGTACGACAATTGGATTATTACCTCCAACTTTTACATTGCCTACATTTACCACATGGGTAATTTTTCTCATTTTTTCTCCACTTTCTATAATCTAGAAATATCTCTAAATGAAATATAAAATATCAATAATATTAGTATAATGAATCCAACACCATGAATATATGATTCAACTCTCTCAGGAACCTTTTTGCCTCTTCTTAATATTTCAATAAATAGAAATGCCAACCTACCTCCGTCTAAAGCAGGAAATGGTAACAAATTAATTACAGCAAGAGAAAGACTAATTGAGGAAGCAAGTGTAAATAAAATTAAAATTCTTTCTGAAATTAAGATTGATGAAGTTGCTACATCTCCACTAATTTTTCCTAATCCAATTGGACCAATAGCTCTAGGGCCATCAAATATTGGATTACTTGATCTATTAATTATCCCAATTATTGATAGATAACTTAAGTGATAGATATCAAGCGCACTTCTTGTTGCATTGGAAATATTATCACTTAAATCTTCTTTATATTTTCTAGAATTATTAGAGTTTACTAATATACCAACCGATCCTTCTTGAATAGTATCTCTAATCCCTGATCTATTATCTATTTTTCTGGCCAAATCTAATGGAATACCTTCCTCAGATTCATCAAAGACTATTGGAATTTGCTCTCCTATCTCTGCATCTTCATTATAAATTATGGCCTGAGATAAGGGTATATAACCCTCTTTTACTGTTTCAGAAACTTCAAAATATGTAATAGTACCTGAATACTGATCATACAATCTTGCTTGATTTAAGGTTATATCTTCTCCAATTTTATGAATTGGAGGGTCCCATCTAGATTCAATCATAACTGATAAAAAATTATCGTCAGAATAATCATAATTAGACTTTTCTCCAGGTCCCATAAATACTTTAGGTATCCCTCTTGAAATTCTCCAGTTTGATTTATCTCCTAAATTTTTAGTTGTAATATTTTGTAAGTCAGAAATAGAGTGTACATCAACATTATTTATGGAAATCACCTTGTCTCCTGATCTAAGTCCAGAGTTATACGCTGGAGAATCTTCCATAACACCCTGAATAACTACATCTGAAATATCTTTTTCTGTTATGAATATATTTATACTGAAGATCATTATAAAAGGTAATAAAAAATTAATGAAAGCACCTGAAAAAATTATTATGAATCTTCCAAATTTGGATGCTTGACTCAAAGAGTCTTTAGACTTGTTACTTTCTTCACCAAATAACTTTACAAAACCTCCAAAAGGTATGATATTCAAACTCCATAACATAGTTTTTACACCTATTTTGTTATTAAATATTTCAATTAGCTTAACTGGGATATAACTACTTATGTTATCTATGTTTCTTGTTTTAGAAAGACTTGTAACTTTTCTATGATCATCTAATTTTATATAGATAATTTCATTTTTATTTAAGTTTGATATGTCTGTATTGCTTTCTAATGTAAATTCCTTGTAAGTTGTCCATATACTTAAGAATTTTGGAGGGAATCCAATACCAAACTCCAAAACTCTAACCCCATAGTATTTGGCGGTTAAGTAATGTCCTAATTCATGCAAAACCACAAGAGGAGTTATCATCAAGGATAATGTTATTACACTAATAAATAATTGCATTATTATAAAATTTTTATTTCTTTAGAAACTTTATTTCTTAAGTAATCTCTTACTTCAATTATATTATCTAGAGTGAATTTTTGATCGAATTTTTCATTACATAATAATTTTTCAAGATAAATAGGAATTGAAATATATGAAATTTTTTCTTCGATAAATAAATTAACAAGAATTTCATTAAGAATAGATAGTGCTGAGATGTATAGATTACCTCTAAGTATATAGTCTAGAGAAAAGTCATAACAAGGATATTGAGACCTATCTACTTGAGAAAAAGTTAAGTTACTAAGTTTTGAAAAATCAATTTTATTTTTGTAATCTAAATTAAAGTTTGGATAGTCAATTGCATATTGAATGGGGAGCTTCATGTCAGGTTTTGAGAGCTGAGCTTTAACTGAACCATCCATAAACTCAACCATTGAATGTACAATACTTTCTCTGTGTATTAGGACATCAATATCTTGAAAATCGATATCAAACATATATGATGTTTCTACTATTTCAAAAATTTTATTCATCATAGTTGAAGAATCAACCGTAATTTTTTTACCCATCTTCCAGTTTGGATGAGATGTTGCCTCAGCAGGAGTAACGTTACTAAGTTCCTCATATTTTTTATCCCTAAAAATTCCACCAGAAGCAGTTAAGACTATTTTTGATACTTTTCTATAATCACCATTGATGCATTGCCAAATAGCAGAAGGCTCTGAATCAACAGGAAATATTTTAGTTTTATTTTTTTTAGCAATATCAAACAGTAGTGGCCCAAAGGTGACTATCACTTCTTTATTAGTTAGACCAATATTTACACCATTTCTAACTGCTTTAAAAATTACTTCATGAGCATCAGAACCAAATGAAGCAAAAAGGATAAAATCAACTTCTTCAATAGATACTAAATCTTTTGAATCAATAAGATTTGAGCCTGGAATATTATATTCTTTTTTTTCTAAATTATCATAATATTTAGGATTTAATTCCAAAACCTGATTTTTATGTTTCTCTAAATTTTTGCCAGCTGTCAATCCTAATATTTCAATTGAGCTTTCATTTCTAAGTACATCAATTGTTTGTTCACCGATAGAACCTGTAGAACCTATTATTACAACTTTTTTCATGTTAAAAAGAATATCCAAAAAAAGAAAGTAAAACTAGGTAAAATTGAATCCAGTCTATCTAATATTCCTCCATGACCATAGAAAATATTTGAAAAATCATCAATACTTAAGATTCTTTTTATTTTTGAAACTGCTAGATCACCTAATATACTTGTAATGACTATTCCTATTGAGGTTATAAATATTATAAATATTCCTATATCATCCAAATAATTTTTACTTAAGAAATAAAGAATAAAAAAGCCAAATAAAAAACCAAATATAACTGAACCTATGTAACCTTCAATAGTTTTATTGGGTGATATTTTCACAAGAAAACTTAGCTTAGATTTCCCAAAAAGTTTACCAAAAATATATCCAAAAGAATCTACAGAAAAAACTTGAAATAGAACAAAGAAAAAATAAAGTTTCCAATTTTCTGTCATATTTTCAATAGCAATAACATGAATAAAAAAAATAATATAAATCAAAATGAATAAATAAAATTTATAATTTCTAGATTTTAGATTATTAATTAGTTGCTTTATTATTTCTAAAAAAAATAATATTAAAGCAGTTAGAACCAAAGGATGAATTGTAAAACCAAGAAATTTTATAAATGAAATAGTGGGTAAAAATTCAAACCCAAGTATCATTACAAATATTCCAACAATTGATGTGATTAATCTTTTTGAACTATTTCTAATTTCCAAAATTTCTTTTCCTTAGGGAATAATTACTAATAATTCTTTCTAAATCATTTATTTTAAAATCAGGCCAAAATTTATCTTCAAAATAAAGCTCAGCATATGCAGCTTGCCACAAAAGAAAATTTGAAAGCCTTTTTTCACCACCTGTTCGAATTATCATATCAGGATCAGGATAATCTTTACTCATCAGATTTGAAGAAAAAATTTCCTCATCTATAGAGATAATTTTTTTTTGTATAATTTTATTAACTGCATTTATAATTTCGTTTCTGGCGCCATAATTAAATGCTATTGACAGAAAGAATTCATTGTTGTTTTTAGTTAATTCCTCAGATTTTTTTATTTTTTGAATCATTTCAGTTGATAAGTTTTTCTTGTCACCCAAATGAGTTATATTTATATTATTTTGACTTAGTTCTTCTGATTCCTTAATTATTACCTCAAGAGCTAAATTCATTATGAAATTTACCTCTTTCAAAGGTCTATTCCAATTTTCAGTTGAAAAAGCAAAAAGAGTAAGATATTTAACTCCAAGTTTTTTTGCCATAAGAGTTATAGATTTTATATTTTGATAACCCTTAATATGCCCCTCTGACCTATCTAGATGTTTTTCTAGAGCCCATCTACCATTTCCATCCATAATAATAGCTAAGTGTTTGGGGACAGAATTATTATCAGACATAATTATACTTGCATTATTTCAGATTCTTTTGAATTAGCTTCATTTTCTATGTTTTTTATTGAATCATCCGTTATCTTCTGCAAATCAGTGGATGCTCTTCTGGAGTCATCTTCTGAGCAATTACCTTCTTTTTCAAGTTTTCTGATTTCATCTTGACCATCTCTTCTGATATTCCTTATTGATACTTTTGATTGCTCAGTACGCTGTTTCAAAACTTTTACAACATCTTTTCTAGTCTCCTCAGTCATAGGAGGGATATTTACTCTAATTAAATCACTCTCAATTTGTGGGGTTATACCCAAATCAGAATTCTGTATAGACTTAGCTATAATTTGAACAGCAGTTTTATCCCAAGGTTGAACAGTCATACTTCTCTGATCGCTTAGTGAAATCTGAGAAAGTTGATTCAAAGGCATAATTGATCCGTGATAGTCAACTTTAATATTTTCTAATAAACTTGTTGTAGCTCTCCCAGTACGAATAGATTTTATATCCTCAACAAAAAAATCACACGATGATTTCATTCTTTCTGAACAATCACTAAGTATCTCTGATAATTCCATAATAAATCCTTATATTTTCTTATATATTACCTAAGATTTTGTTGGTGTATATATATGGGTACCTACTTTATCGCCAGATACCACACTTAATAAATTATCTTTTTTAAATAAATCAAAAATAACTATTGGTATAAGATTATCCATACATAATGTAAGTGCGGTCGAATCGAGAGCAGCCAATCTCATACTCAAAGCTTCATGATGAGTAATTTCATCGATCTTTTGTGCACTTTGATTTAAGTTAGGATCTGAATCATACATACCATCTATACCATTTTTAGCCATTATTAATATGTCTGCATTTATTTCAATAGCTCTAAGAGCTGCTGCCGTGTCTGTTGACATAAAAGGATTTCCTGTACCCCCTGCAAAAACAACCAGCCTACCTTTTTCTAAGTGCCTAATAGCTTTTCTTCTTATGTATGGTTCAGCTACTGAAGGAAGATTTAGGGCTGTTTGAGTTCTAACAGGAATATCATTTTTTTCTAATTCATCTTGAAGTGCTAGGGCATTCATTATAGTTGCTAACATACCAGCATAATCAGCAGTGGACCTATCCATTCCTCTTTTCTCATATTCCGCACCTCTCCAAAAATTACCACCACCGACAACTATTGAAACTTGTATATTAAGGCTTGAAACTTTTTTTATTTCAGTTGAAATAGTTCTTATAATTTCACTGTGGAGACCAAACTCTAGATTACCTTTCAGTGACTCTCCTGAAAGCTTTAAGACAATTCTTCTTGGTTTATTAATTTCCAATTTCAAATCTATTTATTTTCTTGATTACAATATTTTCTCCAACTTTTGAGGATAGTTCCTTTACTACTTCTCCTACAGTTTTAGATGAATCTCTTATGTAAGGTTGAAGTTCTAAAATCTGATCTTCTGATTCTTCTGAATTTTCAGATTTTGAAATAGAGATAGGATTCATTGCAGCAACTTGCATAGCAATTTCTTTTGCACATTTAGAGAATTCATCTGTTCTAGCAACAAAATCAGTCTCACAAGACAATTGTACTAATGCTCCAATTCTACCCCCAGTATGAATATATGATTCAACTATTCCATTTTCTGTAGCTCTACCGGCTCTTTTTTCTACAGAAGCAAGACCTTTCTTATTTAGAAATTCTTCAGCTTTTTTCATATCACCTTGAGATTCTTCTAGTGCTTTTTTTGCATCCATAATACCTGCACCAGTTTTATCTCTAAGTTCTTTGATTAAGCTTGCAGTTATTTCAACCATTTAGTTCTCCTAAATATTTATTTTTTTTCAGTATCAGTTTTTTTTGCCTTAGCTTTTGCTTTTGGTTTAGCTTTTGCTTTTGGTTTAGCTTTTGCTTTTGGCTCTGCTTTTGCTTTTGGCTCTGCTTTTGCTTTTGGCTCTGCTTTTGCTTCTGGCTCTGCTTT